>JAFUCQ010000026.1 GCA_017459605.1 Atopobiaceae bacterium | reverse complement strand
TGAATAGGCAAACGTAAGGTGCACATGAGCAGACTGAGTTGTGCCTCAGCCTGCTCTAAATTGAGCAAAGCGGCCTTCCTGCAACACTACAGATCCTCGAGCTCCTCTGCGGGAACTGGATTATCGTTTATTCTGCTTTCTATAATCTTGCCATCTTTCATCACGATGTTTTGTCGCATCATCTGTGGAATAACTTGGTTGTGTGTCACCATCAAAATGGTGGTGCCGTATGTCTCGTTAATCTTCTGAAGCAAAACGAGTGTGTCCTTCGCGGTTGCCGAGTCCAGAGCACCCGTTGGCTCGTCGCAAAGCAGTATCCGTGGGTTTTTCGCCAGCGCACGAGCGATTGACACACGCTGCTGCTGTCCGCCAGAAAGCTGGTTGGGATACTTTTTCTCGACTCCAGAAAGCCCCAGCTGGTCTAACAACGCTCCGTACTCAAGAGGTTCTTTTGACAATCTTTCACCCACGCGGATGTTGTCTCGCACGTTCAAATCTGGCAACAGATTGAAGAACTGGAAGATATAGCCAATGTTGTTACGCCGAAAATCTGCACACGCTCATGCGCTTTGAGGTTCTTGAGGGATTTTCCGTCTATCTGTATGTCACCTTCGTCGAAGACCTCAAGCGCACCAATGCAGTTCAAAAGTGTGGACTTCCCGCAGCCAGACGATCCAACGATTGAGGCGGTAGTTCCACGCTCCATGGAAAGGTCTACACCGCGCAAAATCTCTTGGCGACCTTCTCCTGTCCCATAGCTTTTCTTGAGACCCATAACTTCCAGATACATCGTCCTACTCCCTGTTCCTCAGGTAAAACAGAATGTCTGTGCTTGCAATGCGCCACAGTGCCAAAAGTGCGCTCAGCAAGATAATTCCCGTGGCTACCAGCAGGTGTAAAAGGTAGTCGGGCAGATGATAGTCCAGTATGATTCCGATGGGTGTTGAGGCTAGAAGCTCAGGCATAAGCGGCAAAGAAACATGGTAGCCTACCAACAAGCTCACAGCTGCACTTACGCATGCCAGCACAACGAGCTTGCCCGTCAAAGACAAAGCTATCTCGCCGTTTCTGTAGCCAAGGCTCGACAGGCAGGCAACGTCTCGCCTTTTGCGAACCACAGCAAATTGGAAGAGATAAATCATCATTACGCTGTAGAACAAAATGCCCAATGTATACAGGACATTCCTAGACGACCGCACCTCTGGACCCAGTTGTTCGACGGGTGCAATTAACTCTTCCTTCGTCGCTGAATCAAACAGCTGACTCTTGGAGAAGCTAAGCGGCGCATCCGAGTAGACCATGTTGAAAGCTACGCCATCCTTGTCAAGAAGCGAACGCAAGTCGCCAATATCCATGAATATCGCGAGCTGCACGTTGTAGTCTGCCACTTCCCTGATATCGAAATCAAAGGACTCTGCCGTAAGCGGATCGAAGACAGACAAGCTGTCACCTGATTGCAAGCCGTATCTGGATGCTATAGCAGAGCTGATGATTACATCACCGTTAAGATCTGCCACCGACACGTTGAAGTAGCGATTGCCTTGCTCGATGCCAATGAATTGTATATCGCGGATATAGCCGTGATCTTCTACCGAAAACGTATGTCGATATGCTCCTTGAGCTCCTGCAGGGATAGTCTTGTGCTCCTCAGCCAATTCGTAGACATAGTTGTACTGAATCTCGTCTGGGAGCCTTTCTGCTACCGTTGTTGCATACGTCCCCACACCGCGACCAACCATGAAAATTGCCGCAGCAAGCAGGCTACCAATTATCGTGACTCCAACGATACCGCCGCTTCCACCCGAGCTCTCTGACGACGATACAAGCAGCGATGCTGCCGTCTGAGCCATCTTCTTGCGCATAAGGAACAAACTAACTAAGGTGCACACCAAAGGCGGCATCAAAACGCAATACAGAAAGATAAGAGGATGCGTAATCATCGGGATCTCGGGTATCGAATAGTAGCCCTCGTTTCCCACCACTCCCTCAAGCGGAAAAGCACAGCTCGCGAGAAAGCCCACAAGTCCACCAACGGTGGCAACCAAGACAAAGGGAAGCAGCAGCATCGGGTAGATCTCACTCTTTTTCGTACCCATGGCAAGCAAAGCGCCAATGGAAGGGCTTTGTTTTTCAAGCGAGAACTGGATACGCAGGAAAAAGACGGCAGAAATCAGAACCAGAAGACCGATGCCTACAATGATGCCAACATAGGCGTAGACGTAATAGTCGTCTTATGCAGATCCCATACGGTTGTTGTTTTCTACAGGGACGAAGGTAGAAAGATTCGACGACAGCCCAAGGTCATCCACCAGCAAGCTTCTTAATTCGTCGTCCGACACCGAGGTGTCTGATGTCTCTGCTGAGGTGGCTGTCGAGGTTGATGTCTCTGCCGAGGGCGCTGACGAGGCTGATGTCTCTGCTACCAATTTGTACGCGTACACGTAGGTTTCTCGTACATCACTCCCCAGTGCTGAAAGCATACTTTGATAGCAGGTATCCGTCACAAAAATGAGTCCAAACGCATCGCTGTCTGAGCTGAAGTCGTTCATACGGATTGACGGCATGTCATAATCTGTAACCGACCCAATTCCCGAGATACGCAAGTCCTCATTGCCCACATGCAAGGTGTCTGAAACGTTTACGCTGTGGTAATATGCGTAGCACTTCTCAAGTACTGCTTCGCCATCTGTCTGGGGAAGCTCACCGACGTCCAAGACAATCTGGTCTATCGATTGCCGTGTCTTCATAACGCGCACAACCGAGCCGTCATCCATGTCCACGTCAAAGTAGAATGCGCGCTCAATCGCGTATCCTTTGTCTTGGATTGCCTGCTCTTCTCGCTCGCCGAGCGGATGGCGCAGCTGAAACTGCCCGTCTTCGCTATTCGATAGGTAGTTGTTGTCCTCGAAACCTTGTACATACGAATAGCTGATACCTGCACATGCCCCTGCAATATACATACCTACTGCTACAAGGAATCCCATAATCAGGTAGGTTCCGATGTCCCGCCTTAGATTAACGGGAACCGTTTTTAGCAATATGTCCCACATACCTCAACATCCTTGAAGAGTGTTCGTTACAGGGCCTATAGCTCTTTGCTGTAATGCAATCTTTTCTCACAACCTCAAACACCTGAGTACGGATGGGTACATCGTTGGGAGTTATGAGTTAGGCATCTGTATGCTTAGCTTCTTTGGACGAATTATATCTATTCACTTCAGAAAAAAACATGGACAACATCGGTGAACGTGAACGTCTGGACGGACGCTGGGGCTGGGGCTGGGCTGGGGTTTGGGTGCCCGATACTCGAGCGCGCGCGTCCCTCTAAAACGTTAGGTTCTCGCGTTCCCTACAGAACAATGACCAAAAAGACATCCCCTT
>JAFUCQ010000025.1 GCA_017459605.1 Atopobiaceae bacterium | reverse complement strand
TCGGGCTGGAACTCACTCCATCACGATGGAGCGGCAAAACCGCAGGTCAGGGGCAATACTCCCCATATCTGGCAAAATACTCCCCATAGGTGAGTTCCAACTGGAACTCACCCTGCTGAGTTCCAAGCGAGTTCCAACAACTGGTCTAGAATGTAAATACTCACCATGCACGAGACGTAACTCTTCCATGGATTCTTCCAAACCAGCCTAATTTACAGCCGCTCCTCATATGGGTTTAGTTCGCATAAGCACCACATATGTGCGATAATTGCACAAAACACGTAGGACTTTTGTGCATTGGAGGCCGAATATGCTGAGGGATGCAATGACAGATCTCAAAGCATGGAAGGATAAGGGCCAGCGAAAGCCTTTGCTCTTGAGAGGCGCGAGGCAAACGGGGAAAACCTGGCTCCTCAAAGAGTTCGGTCGATCGGAATTCGACTCATTGGCATATGTGGACCTGCTGGCAAGCTCGCGAGCACGCGAAGTTTTCAATCGCGACTTCGACATACCGCGAATAGTCTCTGCGCTCTCCGTGGAGTCTGGCACCAAGATCGAAGCGGGAAAAACGCTGATCGTGCTAGATGAGATCCAGGAGGCGCCGCGTGCGCTCACAGCGTTGAAGTACTTCTGCCAAGACGCCCCCGACTATCACGTGGCAGCTGCAGGATCATATCTGGGTATCGCAAAGCACGAGGGCGTCTCTTTTCCAGTCGGGAAAGTAAACATGCTTTCCCTCGAGCCCATGAGCTTTCTGGAATTCCTCGACGCAACAGAAGAGGGCGCTGCCGCAGAGGCTTTGCGCGAGAGAGGTGCCGCGGGAATCGACCCCGCGCTTTTCGGGAAGATGGAGCAACTCCTGAGGGAGTACCTCTTCGTCGGCGGCATGCCCGAGGCCGTTGGCTCCTTCGTCGCCGAACGGGATTACTCTGCTGTGCGCGAAGTGCACAACGAAATCCTCGATGCGTACGACCTCGACTTCTCGAAACACGCACCCGCGCGCATCCTTGAGCGCATGAGGCTTGTGTGGGAAGGACTCCCCGCTCAGCTTGCCAAGGAAAGCAAGAAGTTCGTGTACGGAGCCGTGAGACCTGGCGGACGTGCGCGAGATTTCAAGGAATCGATACAGTGGCTTGCCGACTACGGTGCGGTACGCCGCGTCTCCCGCGTTTCAGCGTTGCGTGTCCCGCTGCTGGCATACCGAGATGAGGGTGCCTTCAAGCTCTTCTGCGTAGACGTTGGGTTGCTTGGTGCGCTTTCGCATCTGCAGCCTTCGGTGCTTCTGGAAGGCTCGCGCCTTTTCACGGAGTTTAGAGGTGCCCTTACCGAGCAATACGTCTGCCAGCAGCTTGTGGCGTGCGGAATGCAGCCGGCGTATTGGTCCTCCGATACGGGGCGTGCGGAAGTCGATTTCGCGGTGGAGCTTGACGGCGAGCCGGTGCCCATCGAGGTGAAGGCAGCGGAAAATCTCCAGTCCAAGAGTCTTAAAGTGGCGCGGGATCGTTTCGAGCTCAAGCGATGCGTGCGAGCTTCGCTTTCCGGATATCGTGACGAGGGATGGCTTGCCAACATCCCGCTTTGGGCGATTGCATCGCTCGGCTCGTCGGCTTAGGCAATCGAGGGCATCAACATGCGGAAGTATCTCCTGCCTATCGTGCTGCTCGCAGTATTCGAGGTCATTGCCGTCGCATTGTGGCTCATGATGGACAACGCCTTCTACCTGTTCAACTTCAGCTACATCGGCGCATCGGTTGCGCTGGGCGTCTTCTTGTTCATCAGCGGAAACAAAAACGCGCGTCGTATAACACAGCTTTTGGTGGGCCTTTACATGCTGGTGTATCTGGGCCTCATACGCGGGGAGAACATGCAGATAGAGGGTTTCTGGTACTACCTGTTCACCGGAGTCTTCGAGGCGGCTACTATCCATTATGCCGTTGCCAAGATATTCGGTCCGCTGCTGTTCGGCCGAGGCTGGTGTGGGTATGCATGCTGGACGGCCATGGTGCTGGATTTCCTCCCGCACAAGGTTCCCGCTCGGCCGAGAAAGAAGATAGGCTGGATCCGCTATGTCGCCTTCGTCGTCTCCGTCGTGTTCGTGGCGGCGCTCTTTCTTGCACACGTCGGCAATATCGAGCGCATCATGTTCTGGGCTTTCATCATTGGCAATGTTGCCTACTACGCCATCGGCATAGCCCTCGCTTATGCGTTCAAGGACAATCGGGCTTTCTGCAAGTACGTGTGTCCTGTGACGGTCTTCTTGAAGCCGATGAGCTACTACTCGCTGCTGCGCATCACGTGCGATCACGACAGGTGCGTCGAATGTGGGACGTGCCGCCGCAGATGCCCCATGGACGTGGACATGCTCGACGACTCGCGCAAAAGGCAAAACGGGACCGAGTGCATCCTTTGCCTCGAGTGCGTGAGGAGCTGTCCGCGCAAGGCGCTTTAAACACTGCTGGATTCTTACTTGCGCTCGACCCTTTCCATCGGTTCTCGAGCATGTTTCTTCCAAGATTCTTCCATGCAGGCCGCCTCTTCCATGTCGCGTTGAAATATCAAGCTTTTGACCTGCGGAAACAACGACGTGAAAAGTTGCCCTAACTCCAAAGCCCTACTGAGTGGGAATAGAAGGATAGGCAAAACACTTTTCCGCACTCCGCCCCGAAAGACAACAAAATCGCAGTTCAGAAGTGGTGTGTCCGAGAAATCGGCGCACATCTTTACTTCACAAGAAAACGCTCCTTTCCGGATTATTTGTAGCGGAATTTGTAGCGCCCCAGGACCGCCATCGGAGCGTCTGCGGCACGAGGAAGGAGATAAAAAGATGAACGAAGCGAAGATGACCGAACTCACCCAGGCCGTCGCCGCCGCCGAGCGCGGCCATGATGGGGCTCAGCACCGCCATCAGCAGCGCCACGACCAAGGCGCGAACGCTGGGGTCCATCACGCACCAGCCCATGATCAAATCGAGGTTGGCGATTACCACGCCCAACACGCCCTGCACGATCGTGCGCAGGAGTCACCACTGCCAGTCGTTGCTTGCCAGGAACTCGCTCATCTCATGCCACCTTCCCCCTGATCTCCTCGATGTCGTGCTTCGCCACCGCCATGTCCTGCTCGAGCCGGTAGGTGCGCTCCAGGACCTGGTTGTGCTTCTCGACCTTTGCCGTCAGGGCGTCCAGCTTGACCTCCATGACGGCCCTGCTCTTCGAGTTGGAGAGGATCACCCCGACGAGGGTCACCACCCCCGTGATGCATGCGACGATGATTGACTCCATAAAGAACTGCCTCCCGAGATCTCGTTGTCCGTCCTCGGGAGGCATCGTCCTATGGCGTCACAATGTGGCCCTCTTTGGGAAGCGGGTGCGCCGTGGTATGCTTTGCGTATCGGAGATAAAAACACGACCCCGTCGGGTAGTCGGGGTGCGCCTGCGGGCGTCAGTAACCTGCCTCCTTGGTTGTCCCTTCTCCGCGTGGTGACTTACATAAAGGAGGAAATCGCCATGCGGAAGATCAGGGTATCCTCCACCCTGACCGTCTATCACGACGGCCAGTTTTGGGTGGGGGTGTTCGAGCGTGTCGAGGACGACCGCTACAGCGCATGCCGCGTCGTGTTCGGCGCGGAGCCGTCGAACGAGGAGGTCCTGGACCTCGTCTGCAGCAGGTACAACGAGCTTCGATTCACGAAGCCAACGGCCCACTTGGAAACGCCGAAGCGGGCCGCGAACCCCAAGCGACGCCAGCGCGAGGCGTCCCGAGAGATGAGGCAGCGCGGCCCATCCACCAAGGCGCAGCAGGCACTGCAAGAGGAGCGCGAGGCGTCCGCCCAACAGAGGAAAGCCGACGCCCGCGACAGGCGAGAAGACGAAAAGCGCCAGCGGTTCGAACAGAGGCAGGAGAAACGCAAGGCGAAGCACCGCGGCAAGTGAAGCCCACGGCGTTCCACAACCGTATTCGGCATGATATGATGCTTGCGATACGCGGGGCATGGGGCTTCGCGGCAACGGCCATCCAAGGGGATGTCTTTTTGGTCATTGTTCTGTAGGGAGCGCTAGAACCTAACGATTCGAGAGGGGCACGTAGCTGCCCTTGGTTCGCTGCGTTCCGAATCTACCCTCAGGCAACGGATTCTCACAGAACAGGACAAGACCATGAGCTTCCCGAAGTCAGAAACCTTCCCCCAATCCGTCATGCGCGAGCGCAGCATGGGACCCAACCCGCTCAAGTTATGCGAGGAGCTCCTAGGCTACGCCGACATCCCCGCGGGCTCCGTCGTGCTCGACCTCGGCAGCGGAGCCGGGCTCACGAGCGCCCTCATGGCGCGCGAGTGCGGCTACGTCGTCTACGCCGCCGACCTCTGGAGCGACCCCTCCGACAACATGCACTTCTTCGAGGAATGCGGGCTCACCAACCGGCAGGCCGTCCCGCTCAAGGCGGACGCGACAGCGCTTCCATTCGCACACGGGTTCTTCGACGCGGTGGTGAGCGTTGACTCGTACAACTACTTCGGTCGCGACCCACGCTACCTCGGCGAGCACCTGCTGCCGCTCGTCAAGCGCGGCGGCGAGCTGCTCTTCGCCATACCCGGCATGGCGCGCGACTGCCACGACGACCTGCCCGCGTGCCTGCTTCGGTCCTGGACGCCCGAGCAGCTCGACTACATGCACGACATCAACTGGTGGCGCGCCAACCTCGAGCAGACCGGGGACGCCGAGATCCTCGACATGCGCGAGATGGCCTGCACGCGCGAGACGTGGGCCGACTGGCTCGAGTGCGACAACGAGTACGCCGCAGGCGACCGTGCCGCCGTCGAGGCCGGGGCGCTAACCTACCTCAACACCATCGCGGTGAGGCTCAGGCGAAGGTAGCGGCAAAACCCCAGCTAGAGAGCGATGACACGGGCCGTGTCGCCGACGTGACGGCACGGCTCTTTCCCGGTGGCCCCATGGCGGGTATCGAAATCGTTGCGGTTGTCCTCGAAGTACTGCCTTACCTCCGCCGGCGCCTGGAAGAGATCGACGACGAGACACGAGCGATACTCCCTACGACCGAACTCCTCCACGAGGGTGCTCTTGCCCACGCGTTTCGCCCCCTCTACGAGAAGTGCGGTCGAACCGTTGGATTCCCGCTTCCACTCGAGCATCCTGTCATACGCCTTGCGTCTGAGCATGAGGTCCTCTTTCACGATATGCAATCCATTATTGCCAGAGTTTTACACGATTCTCAATCCATTGTGAGCACTTGTATCACGTTACGCAAAGGCGGTGCAATACGAGCGGCTTCATCGTGTGACAGCAAAAAGAACCGAATCCAATGGTGGCAATCCTACAGAAGGTTGAATGAACGAGACGATTTCGCTCGGACTTTTTTCTACGTTGATGTTCGTGCTCGCCCTACTTGCCGCCAAAAGGCTCGTCTATCTCCACAAGTTCGTATACACGGTTTCTTATGAATAGAGCTCAATGGGCACAGCATACGAATTGTGGATGCGACTGAGTTCGCGGAACTGAAGCAAGCACTTGACGATCCTTTGTCAAGAAACCGAATGTACTACCAAATTTACATTCGATATGCCGATAAGGCATCTTTTGCAGGGAAATTGTTCCCTGCGTGCAAACGAGTGTAACTTTTGGGGCCTCGTTTTTTACATTCGATTCTCTGAGGACCCAACGATTGTTGCTTCCAACATGCCTAGAGGGATAGGTGCCGTACGCAGAATCTCATCCATATCGAGTGCCCTCACAAGAGGACGAGCCTTATCTCCTTCATGGTATGGCTTGTTGAGGGCAACCATCTTGTGGAGCTTCTTCATCCTTGCCTTGCCCTTGCGCCCGTAGGGCATTTCTGTGTTGCTTGGCAAGCCGAGAAAGCTGAGGACACCTGTGTAGTTGCATAGCATAATGTCTTCGATGTCAGCCTTGGCAGCCAAGTCAATGATTGCTACGGCCTTCGGCTCGATGTCATTCCTCAAGCGAGCCCAATCTCCCTCATGGAACTTAGTGATGTTACTATTGTATGCGTCGGTATCGTAGCCAAGGAAGACGGTCCAGGGGATGTCAGCATACCTAGAGGCACACGATCGATGAAACCACTCAGCGGAGTTGGTCATCTGGGTGATAGTGCCGACGTTGTTGAGCTTGACAAGAACTGAGGTACCATCGTGTCTTGTCGCTACGTAGTTGGTACCGTCACCGTCTGCCACCTTGGCAATCGAAACACCGTTTGCGAGTGCACGGTTCTCGATGAACTCCGAATAGAAGACTTTCTCCGTGCTACCCTCGACTATCAGGGCCTCGCCGATATCGTACGTTTTCTCTTCGGCCATGCTACCCCTCAAGGACGCTTGCCAGTATTGCGGAGCCGTCGTCGGAGGACATTAGTTCGAACAGATACTCGCCAAAACCGAGACCCCTGTCGTGCGCAAACGAGTTGACCTTCTCCACCTCGTCTTCGCGTATCCTCTTGAACCTTGCGATGCCATTCTCGCTCGGCTCGCCGATGTAAATCTGCTGGGGCTTAAGGTACTGGATGAGGAAGGGTGAGTGGCTCGTGATGAGCAGCGAGGTTTCGCCGATATTCTCGTCTAGTAGCTCTAACAGCTCTCCGAGCATCTTGGGATGGATGCTGGTCTCAACTTCCTCGATTCCTATGCATTGGGCGTCGTATGCCTCGGCAATAATGACATTGGTGAGAAGCCAAACAATGCGCTGTGTGCCCATCGACATCATGTTTATGTTGACGGTCTGATTGAGGTTAGAGCTGCGAACTGTCATGCGATAAAGCTCGTCACGAATTCTAAACGGCACATCTTCTTCTCCGTCAGGAGTCTTCAGCGTCTTTTCGAGGACATCATACTCTTCTTTCTTGAGCTCATATGGATTGACGGATATGTCCTCGAACTCTGGAAATAGGGTGAAGAGTGCGGAAAGGAGGTCGTCATAACGTTCTTTATGGTTAACCTTCAGGCGATACATTGCCCTGGGGAGATCTTCGTCATCGAATGCGACCATTTTCTCGCCCTCAGCGTCGTCCTTTATCTCAAGCGGCGTTGGGCGGAACCTCGAAGATGCGTCGATGGAGGCGCAAAGCATAAACCCTATTTCTTTGATTATCTTGATAGCGGGGTTGATATCAATGTCCTCGATGGCGGTTAGCACGTCAATAGCAAGCTGGTTGCTGTCAAGCTGAATCGTACGAAACGATCGGGTGTCATGGCTCTTCTTGTATTTACCCTTGTCTCTACGCAAGTAGTTGGTCCATCTGCCACCTCGCTGTGGATTTATCTCGATCGTCTCGTCGGTTATAACCTGACCGGTTCCATCATCACGGCGCCAGGAAAACGAAAACCCATACCGTACAAAGCGGTATTCACCAAGGTCTGGGTCCTCGAATTCAACCTGAAACCGGAAATCCTCTTTTGCGAGCTCTGGAACGAGAGGAATACCACCTGCATATCCCATCATCACGCTGCGAATCTTTGGGCTTTCATTGATGAAGATTGTTGCGAATTCAATTGCCTTAAGCAGATTAGACTTTCCATAGTTATTGGGCGACACGAAAGCTGTAATGCCACCAAGCTCAATTGTGGTCTCTGCAACATTGCGAAACCCTCCAACCGTCAAGCTCAGCAATTTCATAACAACCTCCCATATGTAATATAATACTCCATTAAAGTATTGTTATATATCATATTATCAAGCTATATGCTTCAATGCAATCCATTCTATGTAACATGATATTACATTGTATGGTGTATATCAGAAGCCAGGTTCCGGACACCTGCGGACAATTCCGGACATTAGCAGACATTGTCCTAAATCACGGATAATTTGTCCGCTAACGTCATCCCATGTCCTAAATCGAACGGTTCTGAATGCGTTGTCAGCACGTGAATCACACCCCCCGTTTCGTTGACATATCGATTCCTGATATGGTGTCAGGGTAAAGGATTGGAGGACGGCCTGTGCGCTGGCTGCTTACTGTAGGCGGCGCGGGAGCCCAGGCCGAGCTCTTCGCGGCCATCGTGCAGAAGCTTATCCCCTATGTGGTGCGCGGCGAGGCCACGCTCTTCATCAACGTGGGCGACCACGAGAAAGTCTGGAAGAACCTCTGCAAGAAGGTGAAGAACCTCGGAAGTCTCGCGACCACGCACTTCAACAACTTCGCCGAGGTCGCCTCACTTGCCAGTGCCGCCCTAACCGAGCCCATCAGCGGCGTCCACGCCTTCTGCGATACCGATATTTTCTCGGCTGTCTATGCCACCAACGTGCTCATGCGCTGCTCCGACGTGCTGGTTACTAAACCCGGCGAGCTCTCGTTTTACCCCGTGCCCAAGCTCATGATCCATCGCGTGGGCGGCCACGAGGCCTGGGGGGCCATCCGTGCAGCCGAGCTGGGCGACGGAACCTACGAGATTGATGAGACCCCCGAGGTGCTCGCCATGACTGAGTCTATGCAGGCCGACCGCTCGATCATTTGCGACATGTGCGACAACATCCTGAAGGCAAACGCTCAGGGCATCTACAACGGAGCCTATGAAGTTGTGAAGCTGGCCGTCGAGGGCATTGAGGGCATTGAGAGCATCGAGAGTATCGAGCATCTTTCTCCAAAAGGGTGAAGTGCCCTTTGTGTCAGCTAGCGACGTTGCGCTCGCAGCTTCATGCAGGTAGGGCAGGTACACGTTACCAACCTGAGCTCCTTGAGGCTCTGGTTGTGGCGGGTGTGCTCGTCTTCGCACTGCTTGGTCTCCTCGGCGGCCTGAGCGCGAAGCGCTCGGTGCTCCGAGAGGGTCATGCGTTTCTTGTCCGACCGACGAGCCATAAAAGCACCTCCCACATCATCCTGCAAAGCCAACATCCCTCGAGTCCTTGAGCTCCAGCCTTCAGTTCACGGTCTTTTCTCGCGGCCGATTCGTGCATGCAACGCCAAAACGTAGGCTTCTGGATTGTCCTTGAAGACAACGCACGCACGCTCTGAAAACAGGCGCCTGTGTGGACACCCACCAGCACAATGTGGCAGCCACACGCACTCTTGGCACTCATCGTCTGGTACGGGACAGGCAGTATTCAGATACATGGTCAGGTTGTCCGGACGACTTGCACTCGCCAGAGGGTCAGCAGGGTTCCAGTCGTGAGCTGTACCAAAGCTTATCTCGGGCTTGTCAACCGCCTCCCAGCACTTTTGCAAGTTGCCGCGCTCGTCAATGCCAAGACCCCACATCGTATGAGCGCCGCAAAAATGGCCTTGACCTACACGAAAATGCCCAGCATCCTGACGAATACCCACCTCACTTGTATCACTACCGCACAGAAGACCCACTTGTTCACCGCGCTCATCTGCCACCGAGCTACCCGTAACTGGTGCGGGATAGTAGGATAGGTCGTTGCCAGATTCGAAAGCGAGCTGTTTGATGAATGCCTCCAGCTCATCCATTTCTGAACGGTTGCCTTCATGGACGTTGTGGCGAACATCCACTTCGAAGGGAAGCTTCAAGTCGCGCAGGTTGGAGACAATGCGCTCGAAGGTAGCTCCACCACCTGCCAGTCGTCGTGTTGCATCGTGGGTAGCCCCAATACCATCGACCGTAACCTGAGCTTTGGTCACCTTGCATCGCCCGAGCATATCGGCAATTTCCTGCGTGAGCAGGTATCCGTTCGTGATGATAGTCGCAACATACTTCCCGCCACGCCCCTCCACCAACGCCACAAGCCGTTCCGAGAGCGACTCGATGATTTCGGGGGCAAGCAATGGTTCCCCACCAAACCACGTGACATACATATCACGAGCACCCGATGCATCAAGCATGCGAGCTGCAAGTGCTACGACATCGTCTTGCACCTCTTGACTCATCTTTCCTGCAAAGTGGTCCTCGAAGCAATACGGACAATCAAAGTTGCAGCCCATGGTGGGACATATTGTCAGTCCAATTCCATGCGCCATCGCACACGCTGCACGTCCCAGAGACTCAAGCGCCGCACGCTCATCAAAGTTGGCTATGATGCCTCGCCGAGCGAATCTCTCGATAATGGGATGGTGCTCATCGAGATCCTCGACAACCGAGAGAAGGTACATCTCAAGTGGTGTGTACTCTGCGCAATTGCCCTTAAACAGGTTCACAATCGCTACGTTCTTGGTGTCAGGAACTGTCGCCATAAGGTTGTAGCGAGACACATGCCAACCTGCTTCGCCCGCCGTGCGACTAACCTGAAGCTCTTCTGGTAACACTACTACCTACCAAAAGGTATACGGCAGTCATGAGCGCAGTGGTTGCTACAATCGCTGCCACACCAGCCGCCAGAGACCGCTTCTAACTCGCCCTCGGAAAGCTCGTAACCCTCTTCGCGAGCAAGCTCCAGAATCTCCTCGGGACTCTGAGCTGCTCGTGCTCTGGCCTTCTGCTCTTCTGTCAATTCGTCAAAATTCATTGAACTTTCCCCTTATATCGTGCGATGGCGTGTCAAAACGCGGTGCTATTAATATATGTCGTAACACGGTGTTACTAATGTATGTCGTAACACGGTGCTACTAATGTGTGTCGTAACACGATGCTACTAATTACTACTAATTGCTACTAATTACTGTCAATCTGCAAAAGGCCCTGCCTTTGCTCTCCTGTATTCTACGTTCGAGAGGCGCACACGTCTTTGTGAAAACTGGTAAAAGCGGTGAAAGCGATGAAATTCGCTCTTTGTTTCTGATGGTCTCTCATCGCCACAGCATGTGAGGAACTTAATACTCCCATCTGCTCCGAAGGCGATAAGACGTGCTCATCACCACATCATATATGGAGCTTAACGGTGCGGATAGCTGTGTGATTGGAGCATTTATATCATCGTCCTATCTGTAAGAAGAGCTCATACTTCGCCAGCAGCTGGCAATTCCCTTTAGTGCCATCGTCCTATCTGCAGAAGATTCTTCTGTTTTGTTGCGCCATGATTCAGTCGTTTGTAGCTACAACGAAAGCCGTTGCGAGGTCGCACTCATTGGTAATTGAAAGGTGAAGCTTTGTTACCTGTGCTCGCCGGAGCACCTCTTCAAGCTCTGGCGTCACATGTATGTAAGGACTTCCGTCATCTCTGTGCAGTGATTCGACCATGCGTAAGTCAAAGGTCTTCTCGGGCACAAGGGGGGCTACTGCTTTGAACACTGCTTCTTTTGCAGCAAACCTATCGGCATAGTATTGAGCCCGCCCCAAACCGTTTGGCTCTGCCGCTCGCTCCGCACCGGTGAACACCCGTTCAAGAAAAGCCCCTGTATCTTGTTCAAGCATGTGCTCCATCTCACTGATGCTGGTGCTATCCACCCCGATGCCTCTAACCACGCTGTCTCATCCTTACTTTTCATGTCGATCCTGCTGAGTGCGCTGCTCGTTTCGACCTTACCAAAGCTGCAATGTTACTACTCGTTTTGACCTTACCAAACCTGCAATGTTACTGCTCGCTCAACCAACAATTCGCAAGCTGCACCACACAGACTTTCGTATGGGTAAGTCTGTGTCCATCTTACAGGAGACTGTGTGTACCTAGCGGTATACAGAGTCGGCCATTGTTTCGGATGCTGCCCCTGTAACCCCAAACTCTGTGTACCTAGTGGTATGCAGAGTCGACCATTATTCCGGATGCTGCCCCTGTAACCCCAAACTCTGTGTACCTAGTGGTATGCAGAGTCGACCATTATTCCGGGTTTTGCTCCCACAACCCCAGACTCTGTGTACCTAGTGGTATGCAGAGTCGACCATTCAAACCGTCGCATCCTTCAGCAACTTGCACGTTTGTGAGTTGCTCAGTTTCTGCTGTCAGTGATTTTGTTTATGCAGACACCGCAATTGTCCTGCAAGCGTAGAATAAGCAACATACGCACAAAAGAACAAGGGAGGACACGATGAAGCATAGTTGCAAGGTTACGGTACTCGACAAACACGTCTATCCAGAGCTGCAACAACAATACCTCGCAGATCCCGCAAGTGGTGCATGTCCCTGTTTCGAGATTGGTCAAGAGTTTATATTTGAGCGTGCCGATGGAAAGGATGACTTTTGGCATTTTGGCCGAGACCGTGAACCTCTCTTTCCCTGTGCTGAGGCGTGGGATTGTATCAGTCGCTACATCTACACTGCCCTTCAGGGCGGTGCCATCATGAAGGGATGGACAAACGACGAGCGCATCATGATTGCCTGCTGCAATGACGGAACACGTCCTGTTGTGTTCAAAATCGAGCGCTTCGATGAAGCTGAGACTGAGGAAGAGCGTGCATGGCTCGAATCGCGCGACTTTTCGCACGATACGCATGATGCTTATACCGGTGCATAAAACTATCGTCATCAACAGAAGGATATGGGCCTCAGCGCTTGCAGCAGATAATTACCTATAATTACATCAGTGAAACTCGAGTCAGGGAGGCACGTATGGGAAGCAACGCTATCACCATCAACAAACACACCAGCATCCGCATCGAAGGCAGCTCGACGGTCTACTGTGACCCCTTTGAACTTGAGTCCTCTCCACACGATGCAGATGTAATTTGCCTCACGCACTCCCACTTTGACCACTTCTCCCCCGACGACATCTCACGCGTAGCACAAGACCAGACAGTGTTTGTATTTCCCGCTGGCATGGAAAGCGAACTTGCATCCCTTGGCGTGACAGAGAATCGCACACACGTCATTTGCGCGGGTGAGACCTGCACTATTAACGAGAAGCTCAGCATCCATGCCGTAGCTGCCTACAACATCGACAAGGCCTTCCATCCCCAAGCAAACGGCTGGGTAGGATACATCATCGAGCTCGATGACGAGCGCTACTACATCGTTGGTGACAGCGATGACCTTGCCGAGAACCACGGCATTGCGTGTGATGTTGTCTGTGTGCCGGTGGGTGGCACCTATACCATGGACACAGCCGAAGCAGCCACATTTGTCAGCCAGCTCAAGACAGGCTGCGCCATTCCCACTCACTATGGCAGCGTGGTTGGCACGCCCGAGATGGGCGCGGCCTTTGCCGAGAAACTCGCAGAAATCGCACCAGATATTGAGGTTGTCCTCAAATACTGAGAAGGTCAACTATACTGAGAAGGTCAACTATACTGAGAAGGTCAACTATACTGCGGAGGTCAACTATAGAGAGGATGTGCCAACTACCAGTCTTTGCGCAGCAACACCACGTTGGCATCTCCATCGCGATGGTAGCTCACGTCATCGCACATACGCTTAACCATCATGATGCCCAAGCCTCCAATAGCGGCATCCTCAGCAGAGTGGGGCTTATCGGGATCTTGGTGCTCGAGTGGATCGAAAGGCACACCCCAATCAGTTATCGCCAAGCTGAGTGAACTCGGATTGGTGTTATATACGTAATCGATACGGCAGTCTCCTACCTTTTCTGCATCCTCATAAGCGTAGCTGCAGATATTGACAAAGAGCTCCTCTACCACGATGTCAAGCTGGCTCTGTACGCTGATGGGACAGTTGCGCTGAGCTAACTCACCGTGTACCAGATTGAGAACATCATCCAGATGCTCCATCTTGGCAGGAACGGTCAACGAGCCCGTTGCCTGTGGTGGTACACCGTACTCCAAGGCGAGCATGGTTATGTCGTCAGACTGCTCGGCTCCCTTTGCCCAGCGAGCCAAATCTGCTCGCAAAGCATCGCTCAAAGCGCGAGGGTGGAGCTCGGCGTGATTGTTGAGGAATGCCTCGAGACGATCGTCTCCGTACTGCTCGTCTGCAGCTGAGAACGCCTCGTTTACGCCGTCGGTGTAGAGCAACAGCTCGTCTCCAGGTTCAAGGGTAATGCTTGATGAACGGAACTTCGCAGAATCGAAAGCGCCTAAGAACAGACCACCCTTTTCACGCAGCCACTGCCATGTTCCGTTGTGGCGCAGCAACGGGAAGTTGTGCCCCGCATTAACGTAGGTGAGCTCGCCCGTTTCATAGTCAAACAGGGCTGCCCACACGGTAACAAACATGCCTGCTTCGTTTCCTTGGCACAAATGCCAGTTAGCGGTCTTTATGGCCTCAGACAGCTCCATGCCAGCAGAAACCGCATTAGAAATTTGTGTCTTGGCAGCCATCATGAAGAGCGACGCAGGAATGCCCTTGCCCGAAACGTCTGCAATGAGCAAGAAGACCGTATGCTCGCCTACTAAGAACATATCGTAGAAATCGCCACCAACCTCACGCGCCGCATCCATACTCGCGTACACGTCAAAGGCTTGAATCTCTGGGAAGGGCGGGAAGGTTCGCGGAAGCGCTCCCTCTTGGATGGCGCGTGCCGTTGCCAAGTCTCGGTCGATTCGTGCTGCCTCTGCGGCAATTGCATCTTTGAGCGAGCCCACCGTCGCATTAATGCCCGATGCCAAACGTGCAAACTCAGCAGGCGAGTTCACATTTACCGACTTACTCAGGTCTCCTTGCGTAATAAGCGCGAGCGTCTCGTTGGTCTCATCAATGTTATGAACAACGACCTCTCGCAACAGTATGGATGCCTGAGCATATACAAGTGCAAAGAGTGCTGCAAACAGAGCAGACAGACCACCCATTATCCACGGACGCAAAGCAAACATGGCGTTTGACGACATCGCTGCCATGATCTGGTACTTGCCTGTTCTCGAGACGCGCACATAACCAACCTCTGCCGCGCGCAGATAACCTAAACCTTGAGAACCCATATACCATTGTGTTGAGCGAGAATTCTGGTAGAGCGACTCATCAAAGCCGCGTGCAAGTCCTGAGCCAACAATGTCTTCAAAGGATTGTCCCACATAGCTTTCCTCACTTGATGAGGCGATGGTACCATCCTCAGCCACGGCAGCTACAGCACCCTCGCCCAAAGGAAGACCCGTGGCAACACCCCCGATAGAACTCAAGTGCAGCTCTTCAATGGCGCCCTCAGTCAGCTTGAGGCGACGTTGTGCGCCAGACAATAAGCTATCGCGCTCCTTGAGTTGACCTTCGAGGTAATCGATTTGTGATTGCATCTGCTTTTCTGCACTGGCACGAAATCATGCCGTGACAACAGTGTATGCAAGCGATGCGGTGATTAGATAGGCTCCGATCATGACAACAGCAAGCCAACTTTGGAAGGTTTCACGGAGGGTAGCTTCCTCAGTCTTGCCTTGTCTGCTTACCACTTCACCGCCAACAATTGCGAGTAATGCCATAAGTCCAAAATCAGCCAGTATTTGGTTAATCAGCTCACGATTACCTGTTATATCTGAAATCAGTTGAGCAGGAACTTCAAGGTGCATGAGTGAATTAATCGCATTGACTAACACTGAGAACAGTATTGAAAATACCGCCGATCCGAGCAAACAAAACAGGATGAGAACAACAATTCCAAAGGAGCGCCTTTTTGCAATAAAGCCATCTACAAGCGCAAAGAGAACTCCCATCAATAGCCCCATGAAGGCAAACAAAAGTATTGAATTGCTCGGTGCTGCAAAATAGGCTTCATACGCATCGAGCGGCAAATACAAAGCATGGCCCATCTCGACAAGGCCCGTCAAAGCGCCAACGAGCATTGCAGACAAAGGACCATACAACAGCCCACATGCTGTGATAGGGGCAAGTACCGCGATGATGTGGGCATCAAAAACAACAAAATAGCTTGTTTGCGTTGCCACCATGGCACAACATATCAACGCAAGAAGCCCAATAGCTGTGCGACGTATTGGCGTGGGGCTATCTGCCATGAGGCCCTTCCACGTAAATAGCTTCTTTACCGCTCCTTTAGCCATACCTGCTCCATTCCTTGCAGTGTATTTGATGCTCTAATCTCACATATATTTCTTGTTAATACGTCCTATCATACCTATTTTGTCCCATGCGGTTATAGTCAGAGCATACAAATCTACATGGAGCAGTTGTATACATGCTCCATATACACACGCAACCAAGCACTCAATACAGCTGTACTGAGTGCTTGGTTAGCTCAAATGCTCAAAATTGAAAAACTGATATTTAGGCTTCGACCGTGAGAACGTCAGACAGTCCTGTCATCTCCAAGACCTCCATGACGTCATCACGCGGATGCATCAAAACAAAAGAACCACCGCGACGTGCAGCCAGTTTACCAGCAGCTACAAAGACGCGAAGGCCGGCTGACGAAACGTAGTCAACCTCAGTCAAATCAATAGCAATATCGCTTACATCCTCAGGAGCTGCCTCAATAGCGGCCTCAAGCTCAGGGGCTGTCTGCACATTAAGCTTTCCAATAACCTCAAAGGTTGCCTTGGTCTGCTCAACGACTGTCTTAATCTCCATGGCCTATCCTCTCTCAATCGTGCGCCACGTTGACTTACTCATACCCATTATCGCTCAAAACAAGCGCTATCGTGACGAGTTTGAGTTTTTGTACTAATCTCCTTAGTCTGTCGCTCTTATCAACGCGGCAACTGCAACAACACTGCGGTTGGCTCTATGAATCTGCTCAATTACGAACGACGATTCACCTGAGCCCACACCAGATTTGGCAGACCATAGAGGTCGAGGAAGCCCTTGGCAGCATCGCGATCAAAGGTGTCACCCTCATCATAGGTTGCCAGACCGTAATCATAAATCGAGTATGGACTGCGTACACCATCAACCATGCAGTTACCTTTGTAGAACCACAGGCGTACATCTCCCGTCACCGTGCGGTTTGAATACTCAAAGAATGCATCGCACGCCTCTTTGAGGGGGCTGAACCAAAGTCCTCCGTAGACTGACTTGGCCCACACATGCTCAAGCGAGAGTTTCTCATGGAGCAAATCTCCCGGCAAGCATAAACCTTCAAGGGCCTTATGAGCAGTAATCAAGGTAAGCGCTGCAGGCTGCTCATAGCACTCACGGCTCTTCAGACCAACAACGCGGTCTTCAATCATGTCCATGCGGCCAAAGCCATTCTCACCTGCCTGCTTGTTGAGGCGTTTGATGAGCTCATACATACCCATACGCTCGCCATTGAGCGAAACGGGACGTCCTGCCTCAAAGCCAATCTCAACATAACTGCGCTCATCGGGAGCAGCCTCGGGATCTACCGTCATAGTCCATGCGTCCTCAGGCGGCTTGTTCCACGGATCTTCCAAAATGCCGCACTCGATGGCACGACCCCAAACATTTTCATCGATGGAATAAGGGGACTTTTTGGTGACCTCAATCTCAATGCCATTGAGGGCACAGTATTCAATTTCGCTGTTTCGGGTTGTAAACTCCCAGCTGCGCACCGGGCCCAACACGTCAAGCTCGGGGTCGAGCGCTTTGCACTCAAGCTCAAAACGAACCTGATCATTGCCCTTGCCGGTGCAGCCGTGAGCGATAGCCACAGCGCCTTCTTTGTGCGCAACATCAACCAGATGCTTAGAAATCACGGGGCGAGACAAGGCTGACAAAAGCGGGTACTTGTTTTCGTACAAGCCGTTTGCAAGAACTGCAAGGCTGCAAAAGTCCTCGCAAAACTCATCGGCGATATCGAGAGCATACGAAGCACTCGCACCTTGGCTTTTGGCGCGCTCAGCGAGCTCGTCAATGTTTGCGCCGGGCTGTCCTACATCAGCGATGCAAGAGACCACTTCGTAACCATCGTTTTTGAGATATGGAATCAGACAGGACGTATCGAGTCCGCCTGAATATGCAAGAACAACTTTACCTTTGCTTGCCATGAAAACCCCCTTTGTGAGTGACTTGCGCTAGAAAATTAGCCAAGCCACTCACCAAAGTCAATCAAAGCGAGTTCATAGACGCTGTTTTTTAATGTTGCGGCAACACGAAGCACGCGTTGGGGGCTCTACACCTCAGGGTTCAGCGGACGGCGCGTAGATCAGAAATGCACGCTTAGAGTCCGTACCAGCCAATACCCTCGGCCTTCCAACCAACACGAACCAGCATGTCGTTTTCTGCCCTGTTGGTGGTGTAGTTGTGCGTTCCCGTACGAGCGTTGGGATTGTACTGACGATACAACGGGGTCGTTCTTTTGTCGTCAGAGTACCAACCAATGCCTTCGTACTTCCAACCAACACGCTTGAGCATGTCACGCTCAGCCGCATTCATGGTGTAGTGGTGGTCTCCTGCATTCGCGTTGTAGAGACGGTAGACAGGTGTGTTGCTCTTCTCAGGAGCAAACCAGCCAATTCCCTCATATCTCCAACCAACGCTGATGAGCATATCTCGCTCGGCGATAGCTGCGGTGTAGAAGTGCTCTCCCGAGTTGGGGTTATACATGCGATACATTGGCTTGCCCTTGACGGGGTTCTTGTCGAGAAGTGCCTTTGCGACCTTCCAACCTTCAGTTCCAGCCTTGAGCGTAAGGAGACTGCCGTGACGAGGAGCTGCAAGCAGCTGGTTGTTCTCGGCTAAAAACACCGCTTCGCTCGGTCCCGACCATGCAGAGCCAGTAGAGATGGAAGAGCTCTTGAAGAGCTTGTTGCCTGTTGCGGTAACACCCTCAACCTTGTCGGTCATCATGTAGTAGGTTGAGCCCAGCTTAGCAATGCTTGCTCCTTCAAAGCCATAGCTTGCACGACCATTGACAAGTCTCCATGCGTTGACGTCATCAATGTTGGTGGTGCGATAAATCTGGTTATACAGACCTGCGCGCTTAATGACCAAGTAGTCGTAATCTCCATTGTTGTAGCCTGCCCCATCAATGAAGTCTTCGGTATTGGTGAAGGGAAGCTTCTTGGCAGTCTGAGCTTTGAATGTAAGATTTACCGGCCACAGGTAGCCCGTATTGCCATCTGCACGTCCCGCCGATGCTGAAAGTGCCGTGACCTTAATGATGTAGGCAGTCATTTGGTCTTGTGTGGGGCGACCATGATAGTCACCGTAGTAACCACACGACACAATGATGTAGAGTCCACCGTTTTTACTGATGTACCACTCAGGAGCCACAATATCAAAATTGCGATACGCCTGACCGTTAACGATGGGCAACGAATCCACTGCGATGCCCCTTGTGCCCGTTATGAGGCCTTCGCCTTCAGGATAGGTCCAATGTACAAGGTCAGTGGAATAGCTGATGGTAGGCCAAATCTTGCCATTCTGGCGGTTCCAACCAGACAGACACCAGAATTTGCCGTTGTAATAGACAATCGATGGCGTTTGTTGAGGATAGTGCCAGTTACCAGACGAATCTTTGTAGGCATGATCAGATGCGCGCTGCTGACGATATGCCGTGGCAATGCGCCGGTATACCTGTCCGTCGGTCGAGGCAAAAATCGAGTTAGTCCAATCTTTGGTACTGTTAAAGTACATGCCCAAGATGATGTCTCCCGATGCTTGTTCATCAAGAATTGGTTCATCAACCATGACGGGAATCGACTCTGCTTCAGCCTCAACGACAGGCTCCACAGCCTCAGTGTCATCTGTGAACACGATTTCCTCAGATGATGGAGCTTGTTCTTCAGTGTTGATTGTCTCTGGGCTTGCAACTGCTCTCGGCTCAACAAGCTCAACACTATCGTTTGTGTCACCTGTCTGCTGTGAGACATTCTCAAGCTCAACAGACTCAACGGCAGAAGACACTTCTACGGCAGTGTCATCAGCTTCAACGATTGACTGATGTGCCTCTGTACCTTCGAGCTGATCTGTTGCCTGTTGTTCCTGTGGAACAACCGTCTGCTCGTCTCCTTCAGCCCGAGCTTGCAGTGGTGCAAGCGCTAAGCACAAGGTTGCGAGCAGTGCCAACATAACAACAAGCATGCCTCTCGCTTTTGTACGGTCTTTCGCCGATTGTCGATCCCTCATCATCTGCAATCCTTTCACTCCAAACTCAAACAACCCAACACGTCCCGCCATACTCAGGATTAATCGTCAATCCCTAAGTAACCTTTCCAATACGCCACCGATGTCAGTCGAGGGCGTGCCTGTGCATACGCAGCATGAAGCTCGTCTTTCACACTTTCGTACTGCTTCATGTCACGCTTATAGCGATTCCACACCTCACGGAAGCGCTGTTTGTCCATCTTTCTGATGACTCCCCGATGGTTTTGTAAATCGATGGCCACCAGCGTATCTTTCCTGCGGATTCTTCCAGCCGGATACATCCAGCCAGCTGCATCGACAATGGCATACTCATCCTTTTGGATGTAGCCAAAGTCAAGCCTCTGCCCGTTAAACGACGCAAAGTCCTGAATGCGCTCGACCATCGAACGCGGTGGATCTTGGTTCAGCTCAACCGTACTTATGTCATTGAGATTAATTCCCATCTTGTCTGCTTGCTCACGAAGCTCTGGGATAGGAATGAGTTTCTCGGCATGTGCATTTGCATCCATAAAGCGACGCTCGGCAACCGGTCCTGCAATATAGGCTGGTCCTTTGAGGAAGTCCTCAAAGCCTTCGAGTGCAAGTATCGCATTGGTATAGTTGAATTTCTTGAGCTCAAGCTGAACGATGTGATAGAGGCATTTGGGGAAATCCGACATAGGAGCAATGTTTGAGCATGCTTGTGCAATAAACACATTTCTCATCATTTGATAGCGCTCAACCGCTGCGCTATAACGCATGAAGAACGAGAGGTGCCAAATGCAAATGCCACCCATTGTTATAAAGCGCGGCTTACATCTCAAGGAATACTCAACGTCATCGCAGCGCACAAAAATGGGTAACGGCAATCCGTTCTTCTCAATTTGTGTCATGGGGATAATGCAGTACCACCATGCTGCATAGCATTGGACTGTATCTGCCAAATGCGGCTTATCTGAGGGAAGCTCAAACGCCTCGCCCTCAGCCAAGTCGTGCAGATTTGACATGTGTGCCGCAGGTTTAATGGGGAAAAATCGCCCATCAAAAGCAACATATCCCATGTCTTCCCAACGAAGATCTGGCTCGTCCATGTTCATCATGGCACCACTAATGAATGCCTCGACATACTCATCATTGACAATGCCAAGCAAGTTATAGCTGCGAATAATGCTCTCTGGAGCAATGAGCACATCATCGTCCATCAACAAGACATGGGTTGCTTTTGGTGTCTGTTCCATGGCCTCAATCATGCCGCGAGCAAAGCCACCCGCACCACCAACATTATTGTTGGGATGAATGTGCACCGCCGCATCGGCAAGGCTATCTGCATCAAGCGTGCGACCATTGTCAACTACATGCATGTGGAAATGCTGAGCTATAGGCTCTGTGGAGTTGATAATGCGTTCTTTGATGAGCGCGATGTTCCTCTCGATATACTCTTCTTTTTTGAAGGTTGTCGTACAAAGTGCCAGCTCGACAGGTCGGATGAGCGATTCGTCTATCTTCGTGAAGTAATAGGAGTTACGAATCTGCAGCTCTCCCTCAGTCTCGATGATAAAACCAAGGAGCACATCGGCGTCTGTGTGCTGAAGCTCAAACTCATACGTCTGCCACTCATCAGACTCATCGATGAGATGGCGCGTTTCTTCAAGAACATCTGAATACCAATTAAAGCTATCAGCTCGGGTTTGCGCTACAGAGCAAGCAGCACCTTTCAACTCAAGGTGGAGATGATAATTAGCTGCATTGGTGTACTTTTTCCATTTAGCAACTGACAACATGTTGAAGTACGTCGTGAAATCAAAGCTGCCAGGCCCCTCGAGCAACCAGCTTGCTTCTTCTGGTCCTCTTCTCGAAGGTGCGGTTGCACGACAACATAGCATTGGCGACTTCAAGAACTGCTCAGAATCGTCGAGCAGAATATTTAGCAGCTTATAGTTTTGCATGCATACTCCTTGCATATATGTAGCCATTCACATGCGCAAAAGCCACCGTGAGCTCACGTGGCTACATCACGCATCTCTAACCTTGACCGTAAGCGCCACCATTGCTCACCTCATTTTCTCAAACAATGTTGAGAAAAAACTGATGAGTTGTGACGCTTTAGTTATTAGTTTAGTAGTTTGTGCGTTGTGATTGGGCGATTATCTGTGAGCGACCTCGTACTCACTTTCCGCTTGACTCGCGCTCACCTGCCCGCTTGGGATTGCTGTTGCTTACGCATTTTTACAAACTTGACGAGGTGAACCACGATAAGCGCAGCATTACAAAGGGTGATGCTAAACGACTTGATTATTATCCCGTATATAACAAACAAAAGGGCACCAACAATATTTGCTGATCTGATGCTCATCTCGCCATTCAGAAGAAACGACCCGAGCACACAAAGGCTTGCAACAGTGCCAAGTATTTCAACCGCCATAACAATCCCTCAATTCAATCGGCGTAGCTTATTAAATGAGGAACCATTATTACTCAAAAAAGCATACGTTGCATCCGACATTTATAGGCAACTCGAGGTTTGAAGTTTGAGCCTCTCAACAACCATGCTCACCAATTGCCGACCTCCTCAGAGATTGTCGACCTGCTGAGCGATTGTCGACCTGCTCGCCAATTACCATCGCACATGTAGCATGTAAATCCTCGTACAACCGTATAGTCGCTATACCTCAAACTATTCAAAAGTCATGGTTTAGTTATTCCAATCAGTCATAACAAAACTCCACTGTTTTCATAACGCACGTGAAATCCAGTGGAATTAATCTCAACTTTATTCTGTGTGCCACTCGCCGATTACCGAGTTTGGGCTTGACCTTATACGGGCAACACGCCTGAGCATAACAGCCATAGGAAGAACCCTGTGAGGGTTCGACGAACGTAGAGTTTGGCAAGGAAAGGGGTTAGTCATGGCAAAGGTTACAGACCTCAGAAGTGCACTCGAGTTACTCAAAGGTATTGAGGGGCAGTATCTCGAGACCGACATCGAAGTCGATCCCAAGGCAGAAGTCTCTGGCGTCTATCGTCACGTTGGTGCTGGCGGCACCGTTATGCGTCCCACCAAAGAGGGTCCCGCTCTCGTATTCAACAACGTCAAGGGTCACCCCGATGCACGCGTTGTCATTGGTCTTCTCGCCAGCCGCAAGCGCGTAGCATATCTGCTCGACACTGAGCCCGAGAACCTCGGCCACCTGCTCAACAAGGCTGTGCAGAATCCAGTTAAGCCTGAGGTTGTTGACGAAGCTCCCTGCCAAGAGGTTGTATACAAGGCAGAGGACCCCGGTTTTGACATCCGCAAGATTATTCCCGCTCCCACCAACACTGAAGAGGATGCAGGTCCCTACGTTACCATGGGTATGTGCTATGCCACTGACCCCGAGAATGGCGACACCGACGTGACCATCCACCGTCTGTGCCTGCAGAGCGAAGACACCATTTCGATGTACTTTGTCCCGGGTGCTCGTCACCTCACCGTCTTCCGTGAGAAGGCAGAGAACGCCGGCAAGGGTCTTCCTATTTCCATCTCCATTGGTGTTGACCCCGCCATCGAGATTGGTGCTTGCTTCGAGCCGCCCACCACTCCTCTGGGCTATGACGAGCTGCAGATTGCAGGCGCTCTTCGCGGCGAGCCTGTTAAACTGGCACAATGCCTCACCATCGACGAGAAGTGCATTGCCAACGCTGAGTACGTTATTGAGGGCGAGCTTCTCCCCGACGTCCGCGTGGTTGAGGACCAAAACACCGGCACTGGCAAGGCCATGCCTGAGTTCCCGGGCTACACGGGCGCTGCCAACCCGAGCCTCCCGCTTATTAAGGTTAAGGCTGTAACCACCCGCAAGAACCCCATCATGCAGTCGTGCATTGGTCCGTCGGAAGAGCACGTTAACATGGCAGGCATCCCCACCGAGGCCTCGATTCTTTCCATGTGCGAGCGCGCTATGCCCGGCCGTGTTCTCAACGTTCATGCAGCAGCCCCCGGCGGCGGCAAGTACATGGCCGTTATCCAGTTCAAGAAGACCATGCCCTCTGACGAAGGCCGTCAGCGCCAGGCAGCTCTTGTTGCCTTCACGGCATTCCCCGAGCTCAAGCAGGTGTGGCTGGTTGATGAGGATGTCGATCCGTTCGACCTGAAAGACGTTATCTGGGCAATGCACACGCGCTTCCAGGCAGACGTTGACACCATTATGATTCCGGGCGTCCGCTGCCACCCGCTCGATCCCTCCAATGATCCGGGCAACTCCTACTCCATCCGTGACCACGGCATTGCCTGCAAGACTATCTACGACTGCACCGTGCCGTATGACCAGAAGGATCGCTTCAATCGTTCCAAGTTCATGGACATCGATATGGACAAGTGGGCAGAGGTCCTGTAGTTTGATGTGCTTTCTCCGAGAGCAGCTGGGGTTTCTCGCCTGCTATTGCACGCGGTATAAACCCACGGAAGGGCAGCTCAGCTCTCTGAGGTCTCAGTCTTGCGACGACTGAGGCACTAAAGCCAAGCATCGCTGTTAACGCACCCAGCGATGCTTGGTTTTTTTGTGTGAGTAAATGTGCAGCGTGTAAGTAAATGTGCAACGTTTTGCAAACTCTCGTCATTGTGTAATCCATCGTCATTGTATAAGCGATTCTCGTTTTGCAAGTCGCCACGTCACCTTGACGGGAAAAGCCGTCCGTAGTGACACTTTTTGACGATTTTCTGGGTTTCAGAGTAGTCCGTTAATGTATGCTCTATTAAGGGACCAGACTTTACCTGCAACAATACAGGTGTTGTATTTCCCGGGTAGTGAAATAGCACCTGCAAAACCCAGAAAATCGTCAAAAAGTGTCACTCAGAGCTGATTTTTGTGTCAAAAACAAAATGAGTAGACATCTCCGAGATGTTTAACCATGAATCTTTACATTGATTCCTAGAAACACTATTCCTCATTAGTTTAATTAGAGCTGATTTCAGTTGATTGCCTTCTCTTGCTGAGCTGATAAACCGTTCCTCGTTTAGCCATTCGTACTTCTCATTTCTTGTGGTAGAAATAGAGGGTGTGATTGGGGGCAAGCATGGATGAGAGCGCGCGAGATAAGCGAACTTATTATTCAATCGGCGAGATGGCGGCCATGCATGGACTTTCACGCCAAACACTCATTTACTACGACAAGATTGACCTGTTCAAACCTGCTCATGTTGAGGACAACGGATATCGTCTCTATGCAGCGACTCAAATTCCTAAGCTAAGAGAGATTTGCCTGCTCAAAGACCTCGCCGTACCCCTTGATCAAATCCATGATGCGCTTGCAAGTCGTAGTCCCGAGCTCATGATTGACCTCATGAGAAATCAGCGCGACCTTGTTGACCGACACGTTGATGACCTCAATCGCTTGCGCCGCAACATTTCCTTGCGCATGGACTTTTATACCGAGGTTCACACGGGTGAGCGCTATTTAGAGCAACCCATCATTCGCTCGTTTCCTGAACGTCGTGTATTGTTTACTCCCTTTCCCACAGAAGATCGGCCGGTAGACCGCGTGGTACTCCACGTTACGTTGGCACACTGCTGGCAGGTCCTCCGTGAAATGGGTCGTATTCCGAGCCGTGGATTTGGAACTCGCATCTGTTTGGATTCACTCAACAGCGCTGATGCGATGGTAGGCGCGGGCATATTTATCATCATTGATCAGGGCGAGATACTCGAGACAAGCGACACATCGTCTCATATTGAGGTCCTTCCTGCAGGTCAGTATCTCTGCTACACCCGATGGGGCATGCCCTATGACACCAGCTGGGCTGACTTCTTGCTTCCATGGGCCGCGCGACATGGTGTTACCCTTTCTGGTGATGCCTACGACTGCAATCTGCTCGACGAGACCTACTACGATGATGAGCATCATGTTGATTTTTGCAACATTCAGATTAAAGCAGAGGTAACCGACGACTCTTTGCTTCCCGTGCCTCCACAGGTGTAACGACCTCCAAAAGAGAAAGTCCCTTGTTTAATATCTCTAATTCATAGTAAACTGCTAGGTATTATTTATGGGCTGCGAGTGTGCATAAAGGAGATTCTCATGGGACATATCTATACATCTGCAGACCAGCTTATTGGCCATACCCCTTTGCTCGAACTCACCCACATGGAACAAAAGTTCAAACTCAAAGCGCGCCTTGTCGCGAAACTCGAGTATTTCAACATGGCAGGTTCGGTCAAAGATCGTGTCGCTCAGACCATTATCGATGACGCAGAAGCGTCTGGTCGTCTCACTGCTGGCGCAACAATCATTGAGCCCACCTCAGGCAACACCGGCATTGCACTCGCTGCAGTTGCAGCAGCTCGAGGCTATCACGTCATCCTCACCATGCCGGAAACTATGTCAGTGGAGCGCCGAGCATTGGCTTCGGCCTACGGGGCTACCATCGTTCTTACTGATGGAAAAGCAGGAATGAAAGGCGCTATTGCTCAAGCAGAAGAGCTTGCCGCAGAAACTCCCAACAGCATTCTTGCAGGTCAGTTTGTAAATCCCGCTAACCCCAAAGCCCATTTTGCAAGCACGGGTCCAGAAATCTGGGAAGATACGGAAGGACACATCGATGTCTTTGTTGCGGGAGTTGGCACGGGAGGCACCCTGACTGGAACAGGAAGCTTTCTCAAAGGAAAGAATCCTGAGCTTCGCGTTGTGGCCGTAGAACCTGAGTCCTCCCCCGTCCTTTCTGGGGGTCCTGCTGGTCCTCACAAGATTCAGGGCATCGGAGCTGGCTTTGTGCCCGAGGTACTCAACACAGACGTCTACGACGAGATACTCCCCGTTTCAAATGATGACGCGTATGAGACAGCTCGTCTCTTAGCAAAACACGAGGGCATCTTGGTAGGTATTTCGTCTGGTGCTGCTGTCTATGCTGCAATACAGCTCGCCAAACGAGACGATTATGCCGAGAAAACCATTGTGGTTCTTCTTCCTGACACAGGAGAGCGCTACATCTCTACAGGTTTATTTGGCTGATTGCACACCGCTAAAAGCTACAGGTTTATTTGGCTGATTGCACACCGCTAAAAGCTACAGGTTTATTTGGCTGATTGCACACCGCTAAAAGCTGCAGATGTCCATCGCAAAAGATGAGCACTGCTCCTCCGTTCGCTTGGGTCGACACACAAACTTCGCTTTGCTCGACAAACAAACCGGCTGGTGTCATAGATACACCAGCCGGCTGGATGGAGGAAGAATCCAATTCATCCCTCAGTGCGATGCCTGCTCAAAACCTCAGCAGCCATCTTCATGTACGCTCACTTACATCAGACCCAAGATATGGAACCACAGAGCCTCAACCATCGTGACAATGAACACAAGCACGGTCAGTGGCACGCCCATCTTGATGCACTCACTCGCACTGTATCCGCCACCATCTTTGCCAACACCAACGAGAATTGCCAAGTTATGGAAGGGCAGGATATAGTGAATGTTGATGGCCGAGAAGACGATGAATGCAATAGCAGTGGGGCTGATATCGGTGCCTGCGGTAAAGGTCAAAAATGCCGGGATACAGATGCCCAACACAGCCATTACCGATCCCATAAACATGTGAATAACGACGGTGATAGCGGTGATAAGCAGGGTCAAGACAAAGATATTGTCGGGAACCGTACTGGGAAGAACAACGTCTGCAATCCACTGATTCATGCCCGTCTCGCCACCAACGGTGCCAATAGCCATAGCCGCCGTCAAGAAGACGAGGGTATTCATAGGAACGGTATTCCAGTCACCCGGCGTCAAGACCTCACCAATGTAGGGAAGCGCCATGAGAGCACCAATCAGCAGGGTTACAAAGCCAATGGATAGACCCGTCATTGAACCCGTGAGCCAAAGGGCAACTGCAATGACAATCCAAACGATAACGCGCTTTTCTTTAATGGATACGGGACCAAGCTCATCTGCCTTAGCCTGAACTTCTGCCTTGTCAATAACAATCTCTTTCTCAGGCTTGAAGAGGAACAGACCCAGCAAGAGCGTACCGATAGTAGCAACTGCCATAGGAACAATCATGTCGATAATCCATGCAAAGTACGAAAGCTCTCCGCCATCGCAGTAAGAAGCAACAAGCGGACCAAGGGTGGAGTCACCCGTAATGAGGAACATGCCAGTAGGAGCTGCTGCTGCAAAAATCAAGAAGCCAACCTTGACCTTGTCTGCCTCGCTCATCTTGGCTGCGTCTGCAACAACCATCATAACCGCCAAGAGCATGAAGCAGCGCGGGAAGGGGTGCGGGATCAGAATGGACAAAACGATGGAGATGATAAAAATCCAAATAACGAGTGAGCGCCAGTTGTGAATGAACTTGATTGAGAACCAATAAGCTATGCGCTCGCCCAAACCTGACCCTTTAACGCCAGCTGCAATCAGGTACGCACCAATGACCATCCACATGTTCATGGTCGACCACGACCGGAATATGACCGACGTTTCAGCTACTTGGAAAAGCACCAGCAATGCAAGATAAATTGCACTGATAAACGCAGGTTGAGCAACACCAGTTGCCCAGAAAACAACGGTCATGAGTGTGAGTGCAAGGCACTGCTGGCCTTGGGCAGAGATTTCAGCAAGATTGTTGAGTGGCGCAAACCAAATGAGTGCACCTACAAGGATTCCCGCAATAAGGCCAATGCCTCTTTTATCAAGTTTCATGGTTTTCCCCTCGGTAAAGGTGACCCTGTCCACGTATGTGGCAGGACTTTCGAAGCGGGCATGCACAAACCCGCAAACATTCAGTTGGTACAAAGATGATGCTGTTCAAACCAAGCATGGCTGCTTGACAATCAAACGGTGCCTGCCTGCATCTGCAGGCAGGCACCAACTACATTCGATTAAGCTTCGAGCTCAGTTGCCCACTTGTCCTCATCAATCTCGAGGAACTGGGAGCGCTGGAAGCGGTCTTTGAGGCTGTACGGAACCGTGCAGTCAAAGATTGCCTTGGTGGCAATGCCGTGCTCGCGAATGGAGGGAGACATGGCATTGTCGTTGGACGGATCGAGCACGTGGCAGTGGCAGCCCGGAATGGTGATAACGTCAACATCTGCTTGGAAGCGTGTGGTCATAGCCCACATGACGTCGTTCATATCAAAGATGTCAACGTCTTCGTCGACCAAGAAGACGTGCTTGAGCTCGCCAAAGGCTGAGAAGGCAAGCATAGCGGCGTTGCGCTGACGTCCCTCGTCAGAAGCGGCACCCTTCTTGAACTGCAGCACGGCCACAAACTTGCCACCGCCGCAAGGAGCTGCGTGAACGTTGAGCAGGCGTCCCGGAATCGCGGTGTCGACCATCTTGAAGATAGAAGCCTCGGTGGGAAGGCCGGCCATGGAGACGTGCTCGTGTGACGGACCAATGCAGGACTGCATGATGGGGTTGGTGCGGGTAGTCACGCAGGTAACGTTGATGACAGGCAGGAGCTTGGCACCACCGGTGTAGCCGGGGAACTCAGGCATAGCCTTGCCGGTACCAGAGTTGATATCCTCTTCGATGGTCTCGGTTACGCTCAGATAGCCCTCGATAACGTACTCGGCGTTAGCAATGCAGGTCTCGTCAACCGTGAGACCCTTGGCAACCTTGACGGCCTCGCCGCGGATGGCGCCAGCAATCTGGAGCTCGTTGTAGCCCAGCGGTGTGGTGGGAGCCTCAAAGCATGCGCCGATATAGATGGCAGGATCCATACCAATGGAGATGGTGATGGGCATGTCCTTGCCCGTCTCTTTCCACTGATCAAAGAAAGCACCAATGTGGCGGGAACCCGGCGTGATAAACATGCCGATGGTGTTTTCGCTCTCAATGCACAGACGGTGGATGGTAACGTCGCTCATGGAGCCATCGGGGCTCGATCCTGAAACAAGACCCATGGTGATGTAGGGACCAGCGTCTTCAGGAGTGTTGGTGGGAGCAGGAATGAGTTTGCGCAGGTCAAATCCGGGGTCGTCTGCCTTGTAGACAACTTCTTGTGCAGGAACAGGCTCGCCGTCGGCTACGAGCTCGTGAGGAATGGTCTCCTGAAGCTTCTTGCCCAGCTCAAGACCGAGGGTCTTCTCGGGCATGTCGAGAAGGGCAGCAACGCGCTTGCGACTCGCGAGCAAACCAATAGCTACGCGAGCATCATCAAAGCCCTTGACCTTATTGAAGAGCATTGCAGGGCCTTCTTTGGTGGGGCGCATAACGGTGCCACCGGCACCTACGCGGCGATATACACCAGAGACCTCAGCCTCGGGATCGACCTCGGTGTCAGTGGTGAGGAGCTGTCCAGGCATGGACTCGAGTAACTCAAGAGCACTTCTCAGATCGTTGATAGCCATTGTTTCCTCCATCCTTTGCGCGGCTGTTGGCCTTTCCAACAGGCTCGCTTTTCCATGGCATCAGTGTAGAAAAGTGTTGTTGGTATCGAGTCTAGTGTCATACCGCTCACCATCGGTGAACGGTAGTTTACGCTGGTAGTTGCCTATATTTGAGAACATCTTGGCTCGAGGGCGGCAAGAGGATGTCGCACGTACCTCGCACAACCCCCGTGAGACCTACTTCACCCGTACCTCGAGGCGACAAAAGTCCTCTTGGTGTTCATCATCATGAAAGTTGGTATCGAGCAAACATAGATCGATGACATCTCCCATGGGCTCATAGCCATTCTCTGCTATCCAATCCAGCAACTTAGTTGCAGGTTTGATGTCATAGGGCATCGAATACTTATACATCGTTATGTACTCGCCTGCCGGAAGGGTGATGAGCTCGTCGTCTTCAAACTCCTCTGAGAAGGGCAAAATGATGATACTACCTGCATCTTTGAGCGGACGATTCTGCTGGAGCGATGACGTTCTAATAATCGAGCCAAAACCACTCGAGGGAATCATTCCGTGACTAGCAAGGCGCCCCCATGCACCCATGAGCGAAAGATGCAGCTGGCTTTTGTCCATCTCCTCGTCTGGATAGGGAGAAAAGATTGCCTTTCTCTCGGGGAGCCATTCAAATATAGGCTGGTCAATGTTTCTACGTTTTGTGTCAATGTGCGAGAAGATTTCTTTTCGTTGCTGCAGATAAGAGCGCTGACGAGCCAACTCTGCCATCTGTTGGTCGATCTCTTCTTTACGAGTGCTGAGCAGCGTTTGCATACCTTCAACCGAACGATGCTCCATGTAGCTGCGAATCTCTGAGAGCGGCACACCCGTCTCTTTGAGAAAACAAATCTCACGGAGACGCGGAATCTGATACACGCTGTAGTAGCGATACCCCGATTCACTTACATAAGCGGGCTCGAGCAATCCGATCTTGTCGTAGTGAATGAGCGTTTGGCGAGAAATACCATGTAGTGTTGCCATCTCAGTGATTTTGATGAGGTCTTTTTCCATCCCCACTCCAACCAAAAGCTCCACAGCTTCGCGCAACTATCCTTTTACAAAGGTATAGCAGCTAGCGACTTTCTGCGGCTCTTGGTTTTCGGCGAGCGAACGGGACGGGTGTGGTTTGAGCGGGTTCCTTACCTTTGGTGAATCAGTACTGGCTTCAAGGCACTTTGTTTGCATCACCTATGCAACATGCGGCTCAATGAAGTGTACGAATCTCAAACTCGTGGTCTGTAAAATCAGGCGCTCAACTCAAATTGTGCCCCCCTTGAGGTAGGCACAATATTTTGTCTCTGAGATTTTATCTGGTCTTTTGTTGATGGGTGATGCAAACCGAGCAAATTGTGCCCCCCTCGAGGTAGGCACAATCCACAGCCGCAACGATTTACGACCCCATCCCCATCTCCCCGCATGCGAACAATGCGCGCACTACGCAAGGCGCGCAATGCACCATACCACCGCGAGAGCTAGTCTTTACCTGTCCAGCAGTAGGTACAGATTTTCTCGGGATCAATTCCGATGGCCGCAAGCATGGAATCAAGGGTCTGGAAGTCAAGAGTATCAAAGCCCATCTCATCACAGATTGCCTTGAGCATACATTGACCACGCTCAGAGCGCGTATCTGCATATTCTTCGATATGCTCGTCTCCCTCGATACCCTCGAGCTCGCGCACCTTCCTGCGAGCAATGAGGTCGAGGTCAGAGCGGCCACGCGAGAACATCAAGAACTTGCAGCCATACATGATAGGCGGACAAGCGCTTCTCATATGTACCTCTGCAGCCCCAGTATCATAGAGAAAATCCACCGTCTCGCGCATTTGGGTTCCTCGCACGATTGAGTCGTCTACCAACAAGAGGCGCTTGTCTCGGATGAGCTCAGGAACGGGAATCTGCTTCATTTTTGCTACGCGGTTGCGCACGTCTTGACTCTCTGGCATAAACGAGCGTGGCCATGTTGGTGTGTACTTCACGAAGGGACGCGCCAGCGGAACGCCCGCAACGTGGCTATAGCCAATGCCGTGCGGCAAACCCGAGTCGGGCATACCAGAAACATAGTCAAGCTCTGGCAAGGTGCCCAGCTCAATCTCTGCTCGAGCCATGGCCTCACCATTGCGATAGCGCATGACCTCAACATTGACACCTTCATAATTTGAGTTGGGATAGCCGTAGTACACCCACAAAAAAGCACAGATTCTCATTTTTTCAAGGGCTGGTGAGACTATCTCGTAGCCTTCTGCGCTTACCCTTACAATCTCGCCCGGTCCCAGCTCGTGCTCATCAATATAGCCAAGCTTGCCGTATGCAAAGGACTCAAAGGTCACGCAGTAGCCATCACTGTCGCGCCCAATAAGCACCGGCAGGCGGCCCATCCGGTCGCGTGCGCACAACAGCTCACCGCGATCAGTCATAACGAGCAGCGTGAGCGAACCTTCAATCTGTTCTTGTGCGTAGCGAATACCCGTTGCCAAATCGGCCTGCGTATTGATGAGGGCAGCTACGAGTTCTGTTGAGTTCACCTTGCCTGAGCTCATTGCCATGAACTGAAATCCGGGTCCAGTAAAGCGATTGATGAGTTCTTCGCAATTATTGATGCAACCAACCGTTGAAATTGCATAGACACCAAGGTGTGAGCGAACAAGAAGCGGCTGCGGATCAGAGTCGGAAATACATCCAATGCCAGAGCGCCCTTTGAATCCCATGAGGTCGTGTTCGAACTTGGTGCGAAATGGTGTGTTTTCTATTGAGTGAATCTCTCGTTGAAAGCCAATCTCGGAGTCATACATAACCATGCCTGCACGGCGTGTCCCCAAATGCGAGTGATAGTCAACGCCAAAGAACACATCGAGCGATACGTCTCGCTTTGAGGCGGCACCAAAAAATGCTCCCATTCGATTCCTTTCACAACACCCTATCAACAACACAATCACTATTCGTAACAACTATAGAATGACAGAAGACAAAAGCCTCTGTGATGAGATGCGTCGGTTTCATGCCGTTAACACGACTTGTCCTTGACACCGCATACGTTTCGGCTGAATCTGTTATAATGTGGAATCGATTCCACCCATGATGAACTGTTGAATTATCCTCAGTTTGTCGCTTGCGATTGCTTGCTTCTCACCGTGAGAGCAGAAAGGTCTTGGGCATGCCCAAAGAAAGCTGGGAAACGTCATTTCACCTTCATCCACAAACTGCATGGATGAACGACCCTAATGGGCTGTGTTTCTTCCGTGGTGTCTATCACGCTTTTTACCAATACGCTCCCGACTGGCCAGCAGATCCACTCAAGCACTGGGGTCATGCTACCAGCACCGATTTGCTGCATTGGAATCATGAGTCGGTTGCTTTGTCGCCGAGTGTCCCTGAAGATACCCACGGTGTCTTTTCTGGCTGTACGCAGGTAATTTCTCACGGCGCTGCCGATGGCGGTGAGCAGATGCTGGTGTACTACACTGGAAACGTAATTTGTCCCTCCCCTAACCACAATCCCCGAGACAAGAGCTTTGTGTTTGCTGGGCGTGAGGGAAACACCATTTTGGTCACAAGCGACGATGGCATGGACTTCTCAGACAAAGAGGTGCTCTTGCATCAAGCTGACTACCCCGATGAGCTTTCGTGCCATGTTCGAGACCCCAAAGTGTGGGAGCAGGACGGCAGCTTGCACATGGTTCTTGGCGCAAGAAGCCTACGCGGTGCTGGCTGTGTTTTGGTATATGACTCAACCGACGGTCGTAACTGGACCTATCGCCACACCATTCGTTCTGAGTATTCCTTTGGTTACATGTGGGAATGCCCGGGTATTGTGCAACTTGAGGGCCGAGAGTTTCTTATGATAAGCCCGCAAGGTCTGCCTCGGCTTTCCCAGCAGTGGAAAAACCTCTGGCAATCGGGTTACATAGCACTTGATACTCACTTGCTTGAGACTCAACTCATAGACGAGACCCGTTTCGTTGAGTGGGATCGGGGTCACGATTTTTATGCACCCCAAACCTTTATCGATGAGCACGGTCGCACCATTCTCATTGGTTGGATGGGCAGTTTTGATGAGCGTCTGAACTCCACACCAGATGGATTGAGCTGGTGTCACTGTTTCACGCTTCCTCGTGAACTCACGCTTAATGAGCGGGGACGAATCTGTCAAAACCCAATCTCTGAGCTGGCTGATGTCCGAGCCCATCACCGTCAGCTTGAGCTTGGTACGACGCATAGCTTTGACTCACCGAGTGTCGATATCGAGTGTTTGGGTATCTCAGGTGCAGGAAGTCTCCTCGTCAACCATGATGTTGAGCTGCGAATTGGCGCAACCGGGCTTGGCCAGGCCACTGTCGAGCTTGTGTACCTCGACGCTCAGGTGGCACAAGGCCGAGAAAACCGCCGCATTGAACTTGATGAAGATGACTGTTGGGGAGATTTCTCCTCGGGCTTTTGCGGTCTAAACAGCCTCCGCCTCATCCTTGATGGTTCAACACTTGAGCTGTATCTCAATGATGGCGCTGTTGTTATGTCGAGTCGATGGTTCTCTCGCTCAGATGCACGCATTGAGATTTGCATGGACATCCCCTGTCAGCAGGCATCGGGATGGGAACTTTGTAGTTCGGAAGAGCAGGGGGCACACCCTGTCGAGCAGTGTGCTTAGTCTCGAACGCTGTGAGTCCACCCAAGGCTCTCAGCAAAGCAGCTGCTCATTTGTTGGGTGCGTTTTGGGGACGGTTCTAGTCGCCTCATGCCTGGCGGTGTGTATCGAGGGGAACACATCGCCAGCCGTGAGCCGACCAGAGCCGTCCTTTTTGCTCGACTCACTTCTTGGCGCGCTGCTCAGCTTAGCTCGGCTCGCTTCTTGGCGTGTTGCTCGGCTCGCTTCTTGGCACGCTGCTCAGCTTAGCTCGGCTCGCTTCTTGGCGTGTTGCTCGGCATTTCTCGGATCGCTACTCGCTCCTTTTCTCAGCTCGCTGCTCACACCTTTTCTCAGCTTTCATCTACTGTACGAACATCTCGGTCAAAAAACTGGCCGAAATTCATCAGCAAGCCAACTACCTGCGATTTTTATTGTTATCATTTTGTTTCGTTGGAAAAAGTTTGTACAGTAGATGAATGTGAGCAGACGTTGATTGTGAACGTAATCAGGTGTTGATTGTGAACGTAAGCGGGTGTTGATGGCCACGAACAGAAATACGAGGTGCAGACGAGAAGATCGCACAGCACACAGCACACAGTAAGCCCATACATTGTCAACTCCGAAAACGAGAGCGATACAATATATGCAGACGGGAGATATCCCCTTATCTTGAGGTTCATCGTGTGGTCGGAGGAGTCATGGAGCGCAAAGAGGTCATCAAACTCCTTGAGGAGGTCAAAACAGGTGCGTGCACGCTCGAACAGGCTGCGGCTCAGCTCGCACAAGCACCCTTTCAAGACTTAGGTTATGCCAAACCCGACACGCACCGAGGTCTGCGGCAGGGTGTCTCGGAAGTCATTTATGGTGCAGGTAAGACCCCAGAACAAATTGCAGGAATCGTCGGCGCTCTTCGTGAGTCAGGACAAAAGCAGGTACTCATCACACGCGTAGATGCAGCGAAGGCGCGTGAGCTTGAATCTTTACTGAGGACTACCGATGCTCTTGATGGTACTACCGACGCTCTTGATGGTACTACCGATGCTCTTGATGGTACTACCGACGCTCTTGATGGTACTGTCGATGCTCATGAATTTATCTATCATGAACTGCCACAAGCAGCCATAGTGGGAGGACTTCCAGAGCCCGACGGCACAGGTCAGGTGGTCGTCTGTGCTGCAGGAACAAGTGATTTGTATTGTGCCGAAGAAGCAGCACTTACCGCAGAGATGCTTGGGAGCCGTGTTCTACGCCTGTTTGATGTTGGGGTTTCTGGCATTCACCGTTTGCTTGCTCACACAGAAGAACTCCAGATGGCGAGTGCCATTGTTGCAGTAGCTGGCATGGAAGGAGCGCTCGCTAGCGTCGTAGGAGGTCTTGCTGCCTGTCCTGTCATTGCAGTGCCAACTTCTGTTGGCTATGGTGCCTCTCTTGGTGGCATTGCGGCACTACTCGCCATGCTCAACTCATGCGCAAGTGGGGTGTCTGTGGTCAACATTGATAATGGCTTTGGCGCAGGTTATCAGGCAGCTCTTATCGACCATCCTCGACAAAGCTCCCATCAGCGTAGTTAAGCGCAAAACCTTTTGCAGTGTTATAGACCTCAAAGCGTGCATCAATGCTTCCGTCGCTCGCAAGCATGTCTACCATGACACTGCGACACACAAGCTCGCCTTCTTCATAGAGGGGAGTCGCTGCGTAGAAAAGCTGACCTTGGGGGTGCTGCTCAAGCCACGAGCGAGCGAGTCCTTCTGGATAGGACATGCCACCCTCTCCATCATTGGCTCCCACGTTTTGGGTTCTTGTGGCGCACACTACGTTTTCCAAAATATCTGCGCCGCCAAGCGACTTTGCAATGAGATGCGAGCGGTTGAAGAGGTACCCGTGGTACTCGTTGCCGTTTGGCATTGCGATGGTTACCTTCGTATTGTGTCCCCAGCCACTCGGTTCAAGCGAGCTCATATCCTCTCGCTCACGCGCGAGACCTTCTCGCATCATGTCATAGGTGATGCACCCCCATGCGCTGCCTGCTCGCCCCAAAGCATCCAGCTCGCTGTAACGAATACCGGGTTCGCTCGGCTCATGAAAACTGTCTCTTTGTGCTGCCCCAACCACGCGATAATAGTTGGGAGACTCACCCTCAATCCACTCACTCCATTGGCGAGCTTGCTCCACAATCATAGGCTCGGCGAGATGCTCGAAGGGAGCTACCCGCGCTACAAGCACTACCAGCAACGTAGTTGTCACCACAACGAGCACAGCAACCAGCACACCAAGCACAACAGCTCGCGGCCAGCTGGGTTGCGACTGCTTTTTATCACTCGTATTGGTTGAGCTGTTGAGCATCACACCTGTCCTTAAAGCGTTACATGGGGATATCAAGTCAATCATATTTTGCGTCTCATCGCTATCATAGGATGGTGACAAGAACTCAAAGCTTATCCAAGGAGCCTACAACCATGACCCAACTCACAGCTCAAACACAAGACAAGCTTCAGACAGACGAACAACAGCCAGCACCAGTAAAAGCACGTCGTTGGCGTATCACGTTGAATGCTCCTGTTGTCTTGGGTTTTGTGGGACTCTGCTTAGCAGCTCTTATTGCTGGAGAGCTGAGCAACGGAGCTCTAACGCGCAGTTTCTTTATGACGTACCACTCGTCATTGCTCTCTCCCCTCACCTATCTGCGCATGTTCAGCCATGTCTTAGGGCACAGTGGCTGGGAGCATTTTGTGGGCAATATGGCATACATTTTGTTGTTAGGACCGCTGCTTGAAGAGAAGTACGGGTCAAAGTCGTTACTAGTTGTCATGCTCATCACAGCCCTCGTAACAGGACTCGTCAACTACGTCTTTTTTTGGAATCAAGCGCTGTGCGGTGCGTCGGGCATTTGTTTTGCCTTCATTTTGCTGTCCTCGGTTACCAGCTTCAAAGAAGGAGAGATTCCTCTGACATTTTTGCTCGTTGCCATCATTTTTTTGGGTCAACAGATTGTCCAAGGGGTCTTTGTCCAAGATAATGTGTCCAACCTCTCACACATAATCGGCGGTATTGTTGGAGCTGTCGCAGGTTTCTTTTTGGGACGGAACAAGGCTTAGTGCCAACCCAAGCTACAGTTAGATGAGCTCGAAATATCGCACCTGTTAGATGAGCTCGAAATATCGCACCTGTTAGATGAGCTCGAAATAGCGCACCTGTTAGATGAGCTCGAAATAGCGCACACCTTTGATTTCTTTAAGTCTGCGCTGGAATTGCGACCGATAATCTGAGCTGGGAAGCTCGATACTCATTGTGGCAACGGGACCGTCATTCTCGCCCCGCCCCTTTTGAAGGCGCAGGTCATAGAATCGAACATACTGCTCACGCATTGACTCGGTAAACTCACGGATTGCCTCGTGAGTTTCAAACTCAACATAGAGATCAAAGTTGGATGTATGGTGACGCAGCTTGTGATCAAGTCTGCTCAAAACACGCATGATAAAGAGCATGAGCAGCGTTGCCACAATGCCGCCGTCGATATAGCCCATGCCAAAGGCAAGACCTAAACACGAGCACGCCCATACACCAGCTGCGTTAGTAAGACCGTGTACACGATTGCCGCGCGTGACAATGATGGTTCCCGCGCCAAGAAAGCCCACGCCACCCACAACGCCAGAACCAATGCGCGACACATCGATTGAATACTCAGGAAAGCGCATAGCGATAAACTGCGAGACAGCCATGGTTAGCGCAGAAGCTAAGCAAACTAACGCATGCGTGCGCACACCTGCATTGTTGTTTCTGATGTTTCTGTCGTAGCCTATGGCACAGCCTGCAAGACTTGCAAGCCCAAGACGAATAACTATTGATAAGGTCGACAAACCCAGTACTGTTTCTTCAAAAGCCTCTAACATGTGATATCCCCTCGAGAACTATAGGCGACAGACTGTCAGTTATGCTGAACTGTCAGTTATCGCCCACGTCCCTACCTTATCACCCTTGCCGGCTTTGAGGGAGCAAAAAGTGGCGAAATCTTCTCTGGGTCTAAAAAATCCTGCCGACGGTTGTCTCGACAGGATTTTCATGTTATCGCAGAGCCACATTAGTGACACTTTGTCGTTTATTGTGCAGCTGTATTAGCCGTTTTTGAGCTCAGCTCCATAGACCTCACTCATGCGCTTATCCTGTGCTTTTGTCATCGACAGAGAACCAGTCTCAATAAAAATGCGGGTTGCATCTGGAAACTCTTCTTGAATCTGAGCTTCGATATCTGAAACACAAGCCACCACATCGTCTGCAGGCACACTTTTATCAAAGGTCACGTCCATAGCAAGGAGCAAGTCATGTGGCCCCATAAACAGCGACAGAATGCGTCCGCACTCCACCACTTGGGGATGCGCCTCCACAATGCGCTCAATCTTGCCCACGTCTTGGGCGAGCAAGCCTTCACCAATCAGAAGACCTTTTGTCTCGCGGAGCAAAAGTACCGCCACTAAACACAGTATGATGCCAATGAGAATGGATGCCACGCCATCGATACGGGGGTCTCCCACCGCGTGGCTGATAAACACGCCAATCAAGGCGATAACCAAACCAATCATGGCAGCAGAGTCTTCAAGCACTACGGTAAACAAACTGGGGTCTTTGGCCTCTTTGATAAACTGTAGCGGGCGTTTTGTTCCTCGCGCAGCATTAAATTGACGCAAAGCCACTGTTAGCGAAGAGCCCTCGATAATCATGGTGGCTACGAGAACCACGTAATTGATGATGGGGCTTCCCATCGGCTCTGTCGGATCATAGTGCCTGATATGCGAGATACCCTCATAAATTGAGAAGCCTCCGCCCAATGCAAATATCATGACCGATACAATGAGCGTCCAGAAATAGAGCTCCTGGCCATAGCCCAAGGGATGAGCGCGGTCTGCGGGGCGCTCAGAGCGCTTCAACCCCAACAGAATGAGCAAACCATTACCCGAGTCAACAATAGAGTGGATTCCCTCAGAAATCATGGCCGAGGAACCCGAGACAAAAGCGGCAATGAACTTGACGATTCCCACTGCGATGTTGGCAACAATCGCGGCAATCACTGAGGCAGTTGACTCGTGACCTCCCTGCCCCTGTTCTTTTTGCTCTGCCTTTGGCTGGATAGCTGCCTTTGGACTACTCATATATCTCCTATCACCAATACTGTGACACTAGCATGTAGCATCTAATAACTTTTTTTGGCCCTAATTTGTCATTAGAAATGCGACTGGACTTCTAATAACACGAAAGTGTTATTAGAACTTCTGTTGGTTAGGACTTCTGTTGGTTAGAGCTTCTGTTGGTTAGAACTTCTGTTGGTTAGGACTTCTGTTGGTTAGAACTTCTGTTGGTTAGGACTTCTTCCGTTGTGTAAATGCTGTTGGACCCTGCTTGGCAGAAGTCACTGTTGGCATGGTATCAAAAAGGCGACCTGCTCCACAGAATCCGGAACAGGCCGCCTCATGCAAGTACCAGTACCTACAAGGCTCGTATCTTAGCCCTCAAAGGTAGTGTAGTGGAAGAACTTGTAGCCCAGAGGAATCGAGAAGAAGCCCTTGACACCCTCGTTAATCATGTAGAGGTCGGTGTAGAAGTACAGCGGGCAAATGGCGCCGGTGCTCATGAGCAGGTCCTCTGCCTTGTGCATAAGAGCAAAGCGCTTCTCGTTGTCAGACTCGCTCTTGATGGTAGCGATGATCTGGTCATAGGTCTCTGCCCACGTGCCATTCTCAACCTTGAGGTCATAGCCAAGGTCAGTGAGGTCGCAGCTGTAAGCAGCAACGCTGGCATGAGCACCCTTACCAAACTGGCAGTCGTTGTTGCCAGAGCTGGTAATCCACATGTCGAGCATGGAAATGGGGTCATTGTAGTCGCAGAGCCAACCATTACGAGCAACGCTGTAGTCGCCAGCCTTACGGGTGTTCAGGAAGGTGTTCCACTCCTGATTCTCAAGGTTCATGGTGATGCCAACCTGAGCCATTGCACTTGCGAGATACTCACCGATTGCCTTGTGGCTCTCGCTTGTGTTGTACAGATAGGTAAGCGTGGGGAAGTCGGTGAACATCTGAGTGCCCTCATCGAAGGTGTAGTACTTCTTGAGGGTCTCAACTGCCTCGTTGTAGTTGGACTCAGTTGCCTCAGCACTGACATCATAGTAGCCATCGTAGCCATCGTTGTCGCCAGCGTTCTTATAGAACTCGCTGCCGTCGGGCTCGGTCAGACCCATGGAAGCAAAGGAGCTTGCGGGAACCTGTCCTGCCTGACCAATCTCCTCAACGATGTAGTTACGGTCATAGAGCAGGCCAATGGCGCGGCGAATCTCAGCGCGAGCATTCTCTGCCTCGACACCCTCAAGGGTGGTACCAGCAGGAAGAATCTCCTCGTTTACATTCCAGCCAACGTAGTAGGTACCAATCTGGCCAGCAACGACAAACTCATTAGGATACTTCTCTTTGAGAGAAGCAATCTCGTTGGTGGGAACGTCGTCGATGAGCTGCCAAGAACCGTTCTCAAAGTTGGAGAGCATATTGTTGGCATCATCAGACAGATAGAACTCGACCTTGTCCATGGTAATGGAGTCGGCGTCGTAGTAGTTCTCGTTCTTCTCAACGGTGATAACGGAGTTGTGATCCCAGCCGGTCATCTTGTAAGCGCCGTTTGAGATGTAGGTGGAAGGATCGGTGCACCATGCCTCGTCACTTACAACGTCCTCACGAACAGGGAAGAACGTGGGGAAAGCCAGCAGCTCGTTCCAATACGGAACATCGGTTGAAAGGACAACCTTGAAAGTCTTGTCGTCTACTGCCTCGATGTTGAGCTTGGCATCGGGGTTGGCCGGCTCCATGATGGGCTCGCCATCCTCATCAGTCTGGCCAGTCTCTTTCATCTCAGAGATTGCCTCATAGCCGTCAACGTTCTCAAACATGTAGCCATAGTCAGCACCGAGCTCTGCGGAGGCTGCACGGTTCCATGAGAAGACGAAATCGTTAGCGGTAAGATCCTTGCCGTCGCTCCACTTGAGACCGTCACGCAGGGTGTAGGTATAGGTGATCTTGCCGTCTGCGTCAGTCTCACCCTCGGGAAGCTCTTCTGCGCAGTCAGGAACGATAACAAAAGCCTCGCCCTGCTTCTCCCACTTGGAAAGACCACTGAAGAGATGGACAATCATCGTTGCGCCGTCAACGGAAGAGTTGAGGGCGGGATCGATGACGTCAGGCTCGGAGGCAAGGCAGACGGCAATGGTGCCAGCAGCAGGGGCTGCGGCGGCGCTGGACTCGCTGGCAGATGCCTCGCTGACGCTTGCGCTCGCGCTTGCGCTTGCTTCGCTCGCAGAAGGCTCAGTTTGTGCGGGAGCACCACCACACGCAGCAAGCGTAGCAGTAGCAGACACGGCACCGAAGGCTTTGAGGAAATTCCTACGGCTCAGATCGGACAGTACAGACATTGTCTCTCTCCTTTTTTCGACAACAAATCACTTGCGTGCTAGACACACAGAACTGATGATAGCATCCAGCATGCTATCTCACAACGAATATGCTCATTTAAGACGGTATTTACACAGAGTGCAAGAGGTCACTGATTCGCAAGCTCAACTTAGGCCATTAACAATACGCAGAGTACAAAATCGTGCCTACGGTGAGGTGGGCACAATTTGGGATTCTCGATTCCCTTTCCTGCGCTTTTGTTATCAGAGGAGTAAATCGTGCTTACCCCAAGGTAGGCACGATTTCGCACTACCTAATCGTTAATCTCGTTGACGCGATGGCACGCAACAAAGTGCCCGCTCGAAATCTCCTCGAAGGTTGGCATCGACTCTGCACAGGCATCGGTTGCATACTGGCAGCGCGTGCGGAAAGGACAACCCGAAGGCGCGTTGAGCGGGCTTGGAATGTCTCCCACAAGCGGAATACGCTGGTTGGATCGGGCAATCTTGGGATCGGGAATCGGAACTGCCGAGATAAGCGACTTGGTATACGGATGCAACGGATGCTCGTAAATCTCATCAGCGTCGGCAAGTTCGACCATCTTGCCCAGATACATAACAGCAATGCGATCTGAGATGTGACGAACAACAAGCAGGTCGTGCGCAATAAACAGGTAGGTCAATCCAAGCTTGTCCTGAAGCTCATCAAACATGTTGATGACCTGCGCTTGAATCGACACGTCGAGTGCCGAGACGGGCTCGTCGCAGACGATAAACTCAGGATTGATAGCAAGGCTTCGTGCGATGCCGATGCGCTGACGCTGGCCACCAGAAAACTCATGCGCATAGCGACTTGCGTGCTCAGAGTTGAGACCAACGTGATCCATGAGCTCGAGAATGCGCTCTTCTCGCTCTGCAGCATTTGCATACATTTTGTGAACATCAAGAGGTTCACCGATGATGTCTGAAACCGTCATGCGCGGATTGAGCGAAGAATACGGATCTTGGAAGACCATCGTTGATTTGGTCCGATACTGTTTGATGTCTTCTTTGGTCTTGATGGGTTTACCATCGTAGATGACCTCACCCGAGGTTGGCTCATACAAAAACAGTATGGTGCGTCCAACGGTAGTTTTTCCGCAACCACTCTCCCCTACGAGACCGAGCGTCTCGCCCTTCATGATGTCGAAACTGACATCGTCGACCGCCTTCAGTGGTGTTGTTCGAAACCAACCCGTGTTGATGGGAAAGTACTCTTTGAGATTGCGTACCTCAATAAGGGGCGTGGCGTTGTTGTCGCTTGTCATTATTGGGCACCGCCTTTATCGGTCGAGTCAGTTTGTGGAAAAGCATCGGAGGTATCGGACGAGTCGCTAGTTTGGCTGTCAGCCGTCTGAACCGCGCTACTGGCGCTGGCTGGCTGAACAACATCTGGCTGGGACGAGTCGCTGGACGGCTGGGCGGCTACACTCGCGCTTTGTGCCCCGCCCTGCTTTGCTTGGTCGGCCACGTTCATCCAGCACGATGCTTTGTGATTCTCGTTGATGTCCATACTCTCAGGCGCCTTTTTGATGCATATTTTCATCGCAGCATCGCAACGCGGCGCAAACGGACACCCCTCAGGAAGATTGAGCAGGTCAATGGGTGTGCCGGTAATGGGCTGGAGCTTTTGACCCATCGTAGACACCGTGGGAATCGAGCGGAGCAGACCCTTGGTGTACTCATGGCGCGGGTTGTAGAAGATCTCATCTGCCGTGCCTCGTTCGCAGTAAGAACCCGCATACATAACGACGATTTCATCGCACATCTGGGCAACTACTCCCAAGTCGTGCGTAATCATGATGATGGCCATGCCCATCTCTTTTTGCAGCTTCTGCATGAGCTCGAGAATCTGAGCCTGAATGGTAACGTCGAGAGCCGTTGTGGGCTCATCGGCAATAAGGATGTCGGGCTCGCAAGCCAAAGCCATGGCAATCATGATGCGCTGGCGCATGCCACCCGAATGCTCATGGGGATACTGCTTCATGCGCTTCTCGGGCTCGTTGATGTTAACAAGTCTGAGCATCTCGATGGCACGGTCCCACGCCTCTTGACGGTTGCGATTGGTGTGCAGAAGGATTGCCTCCATCAGTTGGCGGCCAATCGTATAGGTGGGATTGAGCGAGGTCATGGGGTCTTGGAAGATGATTGAAATCTTGTTGCCTCGAACGTCTCGCATAACACGCTCACCAGCACCAACCAGCTCTTGTCCATCGAGTTTAATGGAGCCCGAGACAATCTTTCCAGCTGGTGCCAAGATTTGCATTATCGAGTAAGCCGTGACCGATTTACCGGAGCCCGACTCGCCTACGATTCCAAGAACCTTACCACGGTCGAGGTTGAAGGAAACGCCATTGACTGCTTTTACCTCGCCAGCGTCGGTGAAAAATGACGTGTGCAGGTCTTTTACCTCTAAAAGTGCCATGTCGTTCCTCCTCCCTATTTATTGAGCTTTGGATCGAACGCATCGCGCAGGCCGTCACCAAAGAGGTTGAGCGACAGCACGATGAGAGAAATTACAATGGCAGGAATTACGAGGCGATACGAATAGCTCGTAATGCCGTTGAGAGCATCAGAGGCGAGACTACCAAGTGACGGCATAGGTGCGTTAACGCCCAAGCCAATGAATGACAAGAAGCTCTCGGTAAAGATGGCGCTCGGAATTTGAAGTGCCGTTGAGATGATGATGACCGACATAGAGTTTGGAATAAGGTGCTTTTTGATAATCCAACCAGCACCAGCTCCTGTAGCCTGAGATGCCAGCACGTACTCTTGTTCTCTGAGTGACAAAATCTGGCCTCTGATGAGACGAGCCATCGAGCACCAGTACAACAGCGCAAAGATGACAAAGAGCGAAATGATATTTGCGCCAATACGCGCCAGCGGCGTACCTTCGAGAGAGGTGCCGATCGTTTCTCTCAAGACGGCAGCGAGCAAAATGACCATCAGCATGTCGGGTAGCGAGTAAATAATGTCGACAATTCTCATGATAACAAGGTCAACTTTGCCGCCCATAAAGCCTGCTATTGAGCCGAGTGTCAAACCCACCACCAACACGATGATTGAGGCAAAAAAGCCAACCATGAGAGAAATGCGCGTGCCGTAAACAATACGAATAAAGTAGTCTCGACCTGCGGCATCAGTACCAAACAGATGGGGAAACACACTTTCTCCTGCCTCGATACGGGCGAGTTCTGAGCGCGAGTACTCCATTGGAGCAAGATTCAAAAATGATGCATCAACGGGTTTGCCGGGCTGCACACCAAGCTGCTGCTCATAGGAGTACGGCCAAAACGACGGGATAATCAAACATGCCAGCGTAATGAACACAATGACTATCAAGCTGATAAAGGCAACTTTGTTCTTGTACAGACGCTTACAACCATCACGGAAAAAAGTCGAGGACGGGCGCATCTGCACCATGTATTCCTTTTCTTCATTCGAAGCTGGAAGGAAGTCGTCCAAATCCACTTGCAGTGAGAAGGGAGACTTTTCGGCGTTTGCCATGATTGCACCTCCCCTATTCCAAGTTAATTCGAGGATCGACGATTTTATACATAATGTCGCTCAGGAGGTTCATAACCACGATGAGCGATGCAAGAACGATGGTGGTACCCATGATGAGCGGATAGTCACGACCGGTAATGGAGCTCACAAAATAGCGACCAACACCCGGCACGGCAAAAATCTGCTCGACCACGAGCGATCCGGTAACGATATAGGCAAGCTCAGGTCCAAAGTACGTGATAACCGGAATGAGTGAGTTCTTGAGTGCGTGTTTGATGATGATGTTTCGCTCTGAGACACCCTTGGCCTTGGCTGTCCTGATGTAATCCTGACCCAAGACATCGAGCATCGACGAGCGGGTGAGACGGGTTATGTACGCCATGGGATAGAGCGACAGAGTGATGACGGGCAATATAAGACCGCCTTCGGTGGCTCCATTTGCAGGCAACACCTTGAGGTGAATTGCAAACAGAATCAGCAACAAGGTACCCATGATAAACGACGGCATTGACACAAACGCCGTAGTCAAGACCATGATGATCTTATCGATGATGCTGTTTCTCCTGAGTGCCGCAACAGCGCCAAGGATAATGCCCGTCACCGTAGCAATAACAAGCGCCGTAAGACCGAGACGGGCAGACGTCTTCATACCATCAAAAATGATTGCCGTTACGTCACGGCCGCGCAGTTTGAGCGAAGGGCCAAAGTCAAAATGAAGCGCACCTGTGAGGTAGTTGAGGTACTGCTCGAATATGGGTTTATCGAGTCCGTACTTGGCTTCAAGTGCAGCACGCGCTGCGGGTGTTACTGCCTTTTCTGAGGCAAACGGATCTCCAGGCACCGCCTTCATAACAAAGAAGGTAATCGTGATAACCGCCCAAATTGTTACCACTGCCAAGACGATTCGCTTCAAGATGTACATTAACGTCTTTGAATCCATCGTATGTCCTGTCTATAGAGCCTGCGGGCGTTTGAGCCCAACACACTGTTCGTAAATATTACCTAAACAGCTAAACAGTAAGAATAGCGCAAATATCAAGACATAAGACGAAAAATGATATTTATTGTGATATTAGAAAAGATTTGATGCAAAAGAAAAGGTCTTAGAACGGCTTTTCTCCTTGAGCAATGCGTTCGATTAACCTAGGCACCGCCCCCTCATCAACCGATCCAATAAGATGATGAGCTGCAGTTTTAGCATTTTTCGTAGCATTTTCCACCGCAGCAGAAAGGGGCACATGAGCCAGCATCTCAAGATCGTTATCTGAATCTCCAAACACACATACTTGGTCAAGCCCAATTCCCAAGTGCTCACAAAGCAAATCGATACCCGAAGCCTTACTCCAATTGGGTGGCGTCACATTGAGAAAGCCTTCCATCGGGAGGTTAAAGCCAATGCCAGAGACCTCACTTTGAAGCAGTTCGAGCACTTCTTGGGTGCGTGCAAAATCCCCCCGAACAAAAATGTTCACTTTGACGGGTGGCTCATCAGGCAGGCCCGCTGCGATACGAGCAGTTCTGCCATACGCTGGAAAAGCCTCGGTGAGGTCTTCTTTACTGCCATGCAAAATGTAGGCGGTTGGGCCATCGAAATAGCAGATACCCACCCCTTCAAGCTGGCGCAGCACATCCACGGTGTTGCCGAGAGGCTCAAGGTCGATTCGCTTCTCGCAAATCAACTCTCCATCGAGAAGAACTTCCATGCCGTTAGTGGCAAGCATGGTTTGATAACACGCACTGTCATCAGAAAATATGGGAGCAACTCGATTTGCTGCCCTTCCTGTTGCCGGGCCTATGTGAATTCCTGCATCAAGTGCAGCGTGAAAGCTATCTAATGCGTATTGTGATAAAACCGACTCGCCAAAGGGCAAAATGGTTCCATCGATGTCAGTTAGGATGAGTTTAATTGGCTTGCTGTCAGAGGTTGGCATGTTGTTCCTTTTCCCGATGCTTAGTGCTTCAAGTGCTGTACCAAGCTAAACGAGAAACCTGTTGGAGAGTACATACCAACAGACTTTGAAGACGGGCTGTTAGCCATTCCTGTTGGAGAAGCCGTAAAGCCGTGGCTTTCGAGCAGCTCCTTTGCTGCATCGAAATCGTCAACGTTCATACGAATCGTTATCATGTCCTGCTTAACATCTGGAGCCGAAACGATATCGACGCAAAAACCGTTTTCATCCTTCATGCGTATACCCGACGTATCGTCACGCCCATCAATATCTTGTTTGTGATGACGCTGCACGAAACCAAGATCCTCAAACAGCTTTACGGTGTTCTCTGGGTCTGCTGAAACAATGAGCGGATTGAACGATGTGATGGTCATAGGGCAACATCTCCTTCTATCTAAAACCTATACAACTCAAACAGTAGCACATGTGATTTCACCGGAAACTTCACTTAACCAAGAAGAACTCGATTCGCTTCCCGTTGAGATTTCCGATGGTAAAGAGTTGAGTGAGGATGAACTGGAAAAGATAAGCGGCGGCGAGCTTATTTGTACAACGCTTTTTATTGCAGGTGTTGTCATCGTCGTTGCAGGAGGCGTAGCTGATGCTTATGAAAAAGAGATTCGTGACTGGCGATGGGGCAAAGCAGCTGGCGCGACTGGTACATGGTAGTCCATGTGATTGGGCATATCGAACTTCTATGCACACACTTTCTCCCGTAAACGACTTCGCAGGGGCGCCTTCGACCATGGTCTGAGGCGCCTCTCCACGTCACGCAAACCGAACAGAAAACCCCAGTATTAGTTACCATCGCCTTCAAGGATGACTCATGAGCAGCAGCGGGCGTTTCTCGCCCAACAAGAGAATCCGTACCCCTAAGTTTGACGATAGGCGGAGCTAGAGAGCTAGACGAACACCAGCTTCTTATCTTCGGCAGCACACTGCGACAGATACAGGTTTATGAGCCGCTGGTATGGTATACCTGTCTCAGCCCCCTGAGCCTTGAAATAGTCGATGACATCGACGTCGAGATTCATGGTCACCTGCCTGCGAGCCTTCTTCACGTACGGGTTCGCTACCGAGTTGCTGAAGTCGTATTCTTCACGCATCGACATACCTCCAAAACTGTTTCGTTTCCGTCTTAGTTGCCTTTCGCGCAGAAATGATACGCACTATCGAAGCGTCGACTCCACGAAGGCAATGGCACACGACCAACTCGCGTGTGTGAGCGCTCAATCCCAAGATGATGAAGCGCTCCTCATCAAGCGAATGATCAGGATCGGCTATGACGCGCGCATAGACATCGTCGAAGACGGTCGCTGCTTCCTTGAAGCTCACACCATGCTTGGCAAGGTTTATTTGCGCCTTGTTATCGTCCCATTCATAGGAAAGCATCGGGAGCCTCCATTCATTATGATATAATTATTACATAATTATCTGTAAGACACAAGATGATAGATGGGTTTTCGGCTGGTTTTCTGCTGAGTGTTCTAAACGAAAACAGGTAGACGGTTTATGCCATCTACCTGCGAAAATTTGGTGGGCGCTACAAGATTTGAACTTGTGACCTCTTCCGTGTCAGGGAAGCGCTCTCCCCCTGAGCTAAGCGCCCTTATGCCTTGCTGCCGTGCAGCGGATGCTATTGTAGCAGAGCGCTTATAGAATGTCACGAAGAGATTCTAAATTCATGCTTGCACTTAGTCAGCAATTCACGTATAGTATCTCCTTGCACGCGGGCTTAGCGCAGTTGGTAGCGCGCAACCTTGCCAAGGTTGAGGTCGCGGGTTCGAACCCCGTAGCCCGCTCCATGGTAACTTCGGCCGGATGAAAGTTCGGCCTTTTTCATAACTGGCGACGTGGCCAAGCGGTAAGGCAGAGGCCTGCAAAGCCTTTACCCCCGGTTCGAATCCGGGCGTCGCCTCCATTGCATTCGACGGGCTGGGGTCACTAGCCCGTTTTGTTTTGTTTTGCAACCCCGCTTGTCAAAAAGCAACATTTTCGCTCACTCAGGAGTGTTTGTCCATCGTCGAGAAACCTCTCTTTTGTTCATCGTCAAGAAGCTTCTCTTTTGTTACTCGTCGAGAAGTTTTACAAGCCGAACCACTGTCCCCGTTCCTGAGCTCTTTTTGAAGAACTCTACGCTGTCACTCAGCAGCTGCATCAAGCGGATACCACGCCCGCGCTCAAGACACTCCCCCACCAAAGCCGTGCAGTCCTCGGGCGGCTCAAAGCCCTCGCCGTTATCCGACACTTCCATAACAGCTCGGTCAGCATAGCGAGATACGGTCACATAAATTCCCTGACCATCGGTATGATCAACTGCGTTACCAAGGGCTTCTCCCCCAGCAAGCGTCATATCAAAAACCTCATCAGAGCTGAGCGGCATGCTACCGAGCAGCTGACTCACACGCTCGCGTACGGCAGCAAGTTGGGTGGGGTTCACGGAAAAACTTCGCTGCCATTCTGGACGAGCATTTGCATCCAAGGCAGGAACCGCGTTTTTATCGGCAAGTTTGGAGATGGGGACAAAATCAAGCAAACGAACAATCCCGAGTGCTTTTCTCACACCTTCCGAAACGTTGAGCAGCGAAAGAAGCCCTCCAAGCTCTCTCATGCGGCGAGACTCCGAGGCAATAAAGCCCATGCCAGATGAGTCCACGTAGTGTGTCTCGGCAAGATTGAGAATGATTCTTCGACAACCTGCACGATAGAGCTGCCGAAGCTGTACACGCAGCGTATCGATATTCGACACGTCGAGGTCGCCATCAACGGGCACAATGACTATGTTGGGTGCTGTTTGCATACAGCGTTCGTACCCTCACAGGGGTATACGAAACAGACGAGCAGCGATTAACCTCAATTAAATCCGTAGACGGCACTCATCAAAACGCAGCTAGTCCAGAGAATCCCCAAGCGCATCAAAACGAAGCGCTACCATAGCAACATCATCCTCGAGCTTACGTCCCGTAAAGATATCAATAGTGTCGAGGATGCGCTCAAGCAAGCCATCAAAGCCTGATTGCGTCTCAGCCAAGACCGTTTCTCGCAGTGCTGCCTCACCAAAGAAGCCACCCTGCTCATTGCGTGCTTCGATAACTCCATCGGTGTAGAGCACCAACATGTCTGACTCATGGAGGTCAACCTGTCCGTCGATATAGGTCATCTCCTTAAACGCACCAACCGCTCCAGACTGAACACCAAGCATCTCAATCTCGCCCGTCTGTGATTGAAACAAAAGCGCAGGTGGATGCCCTGCTGAACAGTATATGAGCTTTGATGCCTTGAGGTCGCAAATACCCACGAACAGCGTGGCAAAGGTTTCGAGCCGAGCAAAGCCGAGCAAAAAGTCGTTGAGTGAGCGCACCATCCGTGCTGGGGTAAGACCCTCCCACGAGTAAGCCTCGAGCGCCGCTCTCACTGCCGCAGACACACTCGCAGCCTCTACTCCCTTACCGCTAACATCTCCTATGATGACGCACGCCTTGTGGTCGGGCAGACGTACCAAATCGTAGAAATCGCCACCCACCAACGCTGCAGCTGTTGCCGATGAGTAAAGACCTCGTGCTTCAATTCCCTCGACGTCCTGAAGGACGCTTTTCATACCTGTTTGCAGAGCTTGAGAAATGTGACTGTCGTGCGCACGAGCCTCCTCGCCCTCGATAGCAATACGCACCTCATCACAGACACGCAGCATCAAATCAACCTCGTACTGCTCAAAACCGTCGCCCTCATCTCGCAGAAGCAAGGTACAGTAGCGCTGACCTGACGTAACACCGAGGTCAACGAGGGCACCTTCACCGGGTAGCCCATGTTCTTGCAACTGCTCGCTCACTGGTTGTCCGAGCTGTATGAGAGCAACTCCTGCGTCTGCCTCGCTCGTATCAGTTGCGCGGTCTGTTGGCGCCTCAAATTCAAACTCTTTTCCATTGTCAAGCGACGCTACAAACAGGTGCTTTGCATCTGACTCACGCACGGTAACAGACTGTGCTCCAAGCTCCTCTGCCAGCCGAGAAAACACGTATTCAAATCGAAGACCATCTGTCCCGGTAATGCTTCTCATGACATCGCGAATGTCGCGTACCATGGTCTCGAGGCGAGCCATGCGCTGCGTACGCATAGTGGATATAGCAGTTGCAAGCTGAACCGAGAGATACTGACCCACTGCATCGAGCAAGCGGACATCGTCTGGGCGCGTAACATGGGCATGAATCCAACCCAACTCAATGACGGCGATAACATGCTCGCCATACCAGATTGGTGCGCACAAAAAACTCTCGAAAGGTGGGAGCTGATTGCTCGGAATTTTTAGGCGCTCAAGTGAGCTCTCGTCGATAAGCTCGCGCTCGGTAAGCTTGCCTTTTCGAAGCTGTTCACGCGTTGGTGGAAGCACGGTCATACGCAGGGCATTGCCAGCGCGTACCGCCTGACCCACAACACCATCACGCGCGGGAAGGAGCTTGGGAAGATTCATATTCTTGAGAGATGTGGTGCTTCCCCGCAGACGAAAACCAGAACCTTCTGCCATATACATGAGCGTTCCAGACGCATCCATCGCATCGCTCAGCTCTTCGAGCACATCACTAAACAGAGCGCTCACATCAGGCGAATTGATGGTTGAAATAACGATTTTGAGCGTACCCGACAGGCGCTGATTTGCTCGCCTGAGCTCTGTTACCAGCCGCTCGTGCTCGAGTTGTTGTTGATGGTCGTCATCCAGTGAATGGGCAACAAACAGATAGTTGACGCCTGGAGCACTAATGAGCTCACAGCGCATGCCCAGAAGGACAACTGTTCCATCTGCCATGATGGCCGTTCGCTCTACGAGACTACCGTCGAGCGGAAAGGGCAGCACGCCATCAGAACACGCCTCGCCATCGAGCGGACGCACGTAGTCACAGATATAGGTTCCTTGCAAATCAATGGCTGTAGCACGAAAAAGACGAGCCGCTTGATCATTTGCCAAAACGATGCAGCCACTCTCATCAAATACGAACACTGCATCGGTTGTAAGACTCAAGAGGCGAGCAAGGGTCCCTGGGATGGTCTGAGTTCCCAAACCTCGTCGCTGTTCGTTGTTTTGTCCACCGATTGTTTGCATGACCCGTACCCCTTTAGTGCAGCCATGGCGCGATTGACTCGAGATATGAGAAACGGGCCTGTGCGGCCCGTCCCTGAAGTTCTTTTGGTGTCGGAGGCGGGACTTGAACCCGCACGCCCTGTAATGAGGCACTAGCACCTCAAGCTAGCGCGTCTGCCAATTCCGCCACTCCGACGCTAAAGCGATAGTAAGTCTAGCACAGCATTTTGTTTCTGCAAGTCTCAATCTCGCTTAATAATCAAGACTGCGTGTAAATGGAGTCTAGCCGATACTTCCCAAGGGGAAGGTAATCATCATGATAAGTACCACAACACCAAAAACAATGCTGGTAATCATGGTGAGACGATCGAGGTTGCGCTCCCAAATACCCGATCCGGTACTTGCGTTGTACATTGACGACGCAATCATGTCACTTACACCAGTACCCTCACCTGAGTGCATGAGCACCAAGATAATGGTGGCAATTGCAGAAATTGCCCACAAGATAAGCAAGAATGTATTGAGAACACCCACGATATGTCTCCTTCGATGACGCCTCGCGCGCCTTCGCTCTACGTTCAGACAGCGATAAAGAATAGCACACTCAGATAGTCTCTGACAAGCTAACTTATAGCTTTGTGAGACACAAAAAGGGCGCCGACCTGCGCCGACACCCTACATGTTTTCTCTGTGTACGCTCAGCATGTAGAGCCTTCAGCTCTTATGCTACTGAAAATCCACGTACACGCACGCAGCGTACGTGCTAGTCGAGAGCTGCGCGAATGGCATCGAGGTCTTCGTCGGTGCCCTGCTTGTCGAGCTTAGCGATAGTGGGAACACCATACTCCTTGGAGATGATGTCTGCAGCCCAGCAGAACGTATCTGCGTGGCGCTCGCTGTTGCCACTAGCAACAACACCCTTAACGCCAGGGTTAGCCTTCAGAAATGCCTCGACAGCCTCGGGAACGATGCCCTTGCCATCGGTGTAGCACATTACAATGTACTCGCCCTCGATGGTCTCGGTGCCGTCTTCAATTTTGACTGCGTCAGTAATGCCGAGCTTCTCAACAACAGCCTCAACATTGCCGGTACGTGATGCGTATGCAACCTTCATGATTCTCCTCCTTTGAGGGGCCAAAACTTGAAAGCTACTATACCCGCTTGCGCAAAATCCAAATGTGACTCAATCACATAACTCCAATAAGCTGCGCAACGCTGTATGGTTTTTAAGCACAAGCCGATTGTGCGAGCCGACTGTACGAGCCGATTATGCGAGCCGACTGTGCAAGCCGATAAGTACAAGCCGATATTGCGAGCCACGCCCAGCATGCGCTGACCAGCTACTCGTTGCAGGTAGAGCTCTAGGCATAGGCAGGATGAATAAAATGCTCCGCTGCACCGATGAGCTGTGCTCTGTCTCCCAGCTCAGCGAGGCTGAGAGAGATTGCGCCGCCCAGACCTTCTGCCACCGCATCAGTGTAAGGCTGACCAAAGCCACAAGCAGGACCTGTGAGAACCACGCTTTCAAAGCCAAGGTCGAGCGAGGCAATCAGCTCGCCAAGCGCACGACCACCGCGCTGCTGCGCCTCGATGGAGAGCTCGTCACCTTCTTCTGATGCCCGACGAGCCATCTCAGCTACCGTCATGGGATAGCCCTTGGGCCTGCGCTTGTCGTGGTGATACATACGGTCACCACCAAGGTCGCCATAGCAATCCAAGATTGCGGGAACCGATGCCACATCTTCGAGGCTGCCACCATGCGCTAAGCGTTGTTTGCCCAGCTGCTCGACCAATGCTTCTCCGCTTTGAATCTGGCCTCCACGAAGGCTCGCACCGACAATTTCGGTTCCAACGTTTACCACAAGGCACTCGCTCTTACCTCGACTGCCTCCCCAACGTGCCTCGCCCAGCACACTGGCATCAACCTCACCAATAACTGCACACGGAAGACCGCAGCACTGCTCAATCTCGCGTTTGAGTTCAATACCAGGCCAACCAACCATCAGACGGTTTGCCGAGATGACACGCCCTGTTTCGTGGTCAAGCACACCAGCGCTCGACACAGCGATTCCCTCAACGTTGAGGTCTTTTGCTCGGCGCACAGCATTGTTGAGCTGACGCACAAAAGTAGGAAGTGCATATTCAGCGCCTTTGTTGAAACCCGCCGATACTTTTATAACCTCACGTATCTCATACCGTTCTTGTTCTTCGTCGAGCGTCACAATGGTGGTCGTCATATTTGCATCATTGATGTCGCCCACAACAATACTGCGAATAGCCATACCCTAACCCCTTCTCCTTGCGCTCAGATGCACTCTCCTTGCCCCAAGAGCATCTGTGCAAAATCACGTGGTGTTCATACGTTAAACACGTACAATAGACCTACGCAAACAACGTTAACTGACCTCAGATTTCCATGAGCTAAGCAAGCGGTGTTCTATCGGTAGATGGATAAAAGCTGTGAAGAGCTTGTGAACAAGAGTGAAAGGTTTTGTCATGGCACACAATGCTTCAGGAAATAACTCAACAGGCGCTCACATGGCTCCACAAAAGCATCGTCGCTCACCACTCTTTATTGTGCTTTTGACCCTCCTCAGTCTTTTTGTGGTTGTTGGTGTGGCAGCCAGCATCTTTAGTTTTCGCCCCTCAGCTGAGACGAGCCAAACAACGAGTCCAGCCAATACTGAGCAACAGGCTCATCAAACGAGCGAGACAAGCGCACAAGCAGAACAACCACTCGATGCCAATGCAACACCAACTTCGGAGGCGGAAGCTTCTGGCGCCGGTGTTGACGCTGGCGCGGGCGACACCTCCGCCAACGGCTCAGCTACGACTGACGGCTCTGGCAGCTCAACGCATAGTGCTGCCAACGTAAATCCCGTCGAGATTAACGTATTTATGGTTGGTGACATCCTCATACACTCAGGTGTATGGGCAAGTGGCGACCAAGGAGACGGCACGTTTAACTTTGACCATCTCTTTAGTCATATAGCACCCGACCTTGCACAGGCTGACCTCAAGATTCTCGACCAAGAGACTATCCTTGGTGGTACTGAGATGGGACTTTCTGGCTATCCTTCATTTAATAGCCCTCAAGAAGTTGGTGTTGCAGAGGCAGCTGCTGGTTTTAACATGATTTTGCGCGCATCCAACCACAGCATGGATATGGGCAACGCTGGTATCCGCTCTGAGCTGAGCTTTTGGCGAGATAACTACCCCAACATTGAGGTGGTTGGTGCCGTTATGCCTGAGGAGACAACCGCCGCAGAAGACGGTCCTCACTACTACGAGAAGGATGGCTTTAAAATCGCCGTTCTCAACTACACCTACGACCTCAATGGTTATGAAGACCCGTCTGATGCCGTTTGTGAGATTGACTGGGACCAAATTCAAAAGGACGTCACCATTGCCGAGAACACCGCCGACCTCACCATCGTTTGTCCGCACTGGGGAGAAGAGAACTCAAACATTCCAACAGAAGATCAACGAGCTTTAGCCCAAGCCATGGCTGAGTGGGGTGCAGACCTCATCCTTGGAAATCACCCGCATGTGATTCAGCCTGTTGAGCTCATCACCCTTGGTAACGGACATCAGGTTCCGGTGTACTGGAGCGTTGGCAACTTTGTGTCAACCATGCTCGATCCGGGCAACATGATTGGTGGTATGGCAAAGGTACGTCTTGTTAAAGATGGGCAAGGTGCACGCGTGACAAACTACGGCTTTGAGCCCATCGTAACCCACCAAGGATATGGAACTGATATGACCACGTATCCGTTACGTGAGTACACCGATGACCTTGCGTGGACTACCACCTATCAGATGGCTGCTGGAAGTGTCATGCCTGAGTGGGTTCAGCAGTATTGCTCAGAGGTCCTTGGCGAGCAGTATGACCCAAGTAGCTACCAGCTTTCCGTCTCGCTTGACAATGCAGCGTAGACT
>JAFUCQ010000024.1 GCA_017459605.1 Atopobiaceae bacterium | reverse complement strand
TGTTCACAGTGCTTGACGTTGGGAAAACGTCGTTGGGGCTGGGGCGTCGGAGCGGAAGGACCCAACCCATCTAGGCCAGGTGGGTTGGGTTATTTTTGCCTCTTGACAACATCATCGGTCATATGAGCTAAAGGACCCTATCTCGAAGCTGCCCCACCTTATACACAAGCAGAAACACCCCGTTCTCTTGTTGAGTCAGGTGAGCTTTGTGAATCAATGCTAAATCTGGGCGGTGGGAATCCTGACAGGTTTAATCCAGATCGAGTACTCTACGTTCATCAAGTGAAGTCCATACGGAAGGCTAACTCTGGTAAGAATTTTGCTGTAGTAACTGGTACGGGCAGTGGTAAGACAGAGTGTTTTTTACTACCAATGCTAAACGACATATTGAAAGAATTCGAAGCGGATGGGTTTTCTGCGGGGATTAGAGCGCTCATTCTGTATCCGATGAATGCTCTTGCGAATGACCAATTGAAGCGTCTCCGAGAGTTGCTTGAAGGAACCGAAGTGACTTTTGGCAGGTATACAGGGGATACAGAAGAAAAAGAATACAAAGCTCAACAACTATGGCAGGAAGAGAATCCTGGTGTTAAGCGGCTGCCAAATGAATTGATTTCACGTGAGGAGATACGAAAAAACCCACCCAATATATTGCTCACGAATTATTCAATGCTTGAATACTTGCTCTTGAGACCTGAGGATGCTCCTCTGTTTGGCAACGCATTTGGAAGGAACTGGAGGCACATAGCAATAGATGAGGCTCATGTCTATTCGGGAGCATTGGGCACTGAAATAGCATTTCTATTGAGAAGACTTAAAGCGAGAATATCGAGCGAAACTGGAAGAGCACCAGAATTGCATTGCTATGCCACTTCCGCAACGATTGGTGCAGAAGAAGATATGCCAAAGGTTGCTAAGTTTGCGCAAGATCTGTTTGGTGAACCTTTTTCTCAAGAAAATGATATTGATGTTATTACGAGTTCGAAGAATTTTCCTGAGAAGGATCTTTTGAACCCGTGGGGAACGCTTGGCATTGATAAATGGCAGAAGCTGAGAAACCTAATACTGGTGGGTAATGCTGATTGGGATAGGATTTCCGAATTAATCTCAGAAGATGTGCCATCAAATGCCATTGAAATAGCCTCGAGTTATAAAGATGCTTTGGAAGCTCTGGGTTATGTTCTTTTAGGAGAGAATACAACTGGACTACTTGTGCGAAAAACCTCCCAGGAGGTAATTGATTTAACTTCATTAAAAGACATGTCTAACTTGGGCATTTCTGGTTTGCATGGCGATGAGGAAGGCATTGAGACTCTTTCCTCCATTGTTGATGTGCTATCTCACGCTAAGAGAGCTCCCGGAGTGCCCATTCTTTCGAGTCGCTACCACTCATTTTTGAGGGCACCTGAGGGTCTTTATGTGAACCTTTTTACTAATAGACTGATGACTGAGAAAGCCATAGAGGAAGACTGTGGATTTGAAAATCCAGTGCCAGTGTATGAAACATCTGTTTGTCGACATTGTGGGCAGGCTTATATTCTTGGATCACGAGAAGCTGGTGAAGCAGGTAAACCTGCGGTACTCAACCCACGTCACGAAGGAACGGATGATGACGATGATTTTTTACCGCGTGATTTTTTTAGGCTATTAGCACTGGATGAGGAACCAGACAAAGAGGAGGAACTTGAATGGCTCTGCCCCGCGTGTGGGTCAAGGTATACTGGACAATTAGGAGGAGGTCATTGTTTTGGGCACCCCGAAATCTCACGTATCCCAATTGCGGCTGGAAAGGCTACAGAAGAAGATGCGCAGTGCTTCCATTGTGGCTACCAGAGCAAGGTGGCTATTCAGCCGATGAGAGTTTCGCCGGAAGCGGCGGGCAGTGTTGTTTGTTATGACCTGGTTAGAGAAGTACCCTCTTTTGAGCGAGATGAAAATGACTCAGAAGATGATTTGTTTGCTGATGATTTTGATGAGGAACGACGAGGGGGGAGCATAATCTGTTTCTCGGATCGTCGCCAAGATGCAGCTTTTTTTGCGCCAGCAATGGAGCGTACGTACAACTCAATCACAAATAGACAGATTATTAGAGAGGCGGTTGCAGCAAAGAGCGAAAATGAAAGTGGCTGTAGTCCATCAGAAGTTGCAAATTGGATTGAGAGTGTGGGATCAAAACGATATCCCAGCCTAATTCGGGGTGATAAAAAAAGAAAAGCAAAGGCTCTCATTATTGATGAACTTACTGCAGAAGACTCGCGAAATAGTCTCGCTGGTCTTGGTGTTATCCGTGTAGAGCCATCTGAATTTATGGAAGGGCTCTATACGAATCAGGTGCGCAATGTCATCTGCAAGCAGTTGGGCAAAGAGGAAATGCAAGCTTATCCATGGTTGGGTGTGGAAGACTATGCATTACTATCTGTGATTTGTCTCGAAAGCCTTCGGGAGCGCAATGCGATACTTGTTCCAGAAGGTGTGGATGTAGAACGTCAAGACTTTCAAACTCGAAAACTAAGAGCAAGAGGGGTATCTGTCGTTCAAGTTGCCGATAAATCTGATTCGAACACTATTCAGTTTATTGGCAAGACTTCCTCTACAGAAAACAAACGAAGTGAATTTTTAAGAAAGTACGCAAGGAAGCTGTACGGTATCGAGTTGTCACGGGATGATGCTCAGATAATCCTTTCATCTTTATATAAATTCACTACAAGCTATCTCAAACACCTGAATAAAAGAAGTTCTGGCATCTTTGATGGTAATCAAGAGAGGTTCAGACTTGGGATGAACCTATGGAAGTTGTACCCAAGTAAACCCAGCGATAGGTTCTTTATTTGTGAAAACTGCGGATGTGGAAGTCACCTGGATACACACGGTGTATGCATGACATACAAATGCCAAGGTCGTATGCGTGAAACAACAATACACCAATCATGGGGAAAGGATCGTTTTTACAAGGAAGTTTATAACGAAGAAGCTCTACCAATAAAGATTGAAGAGCATACTGCCCAGTTATCCACCTCAAGCGCGAGAGAAATACAAAGTGGGTTTATCAAGGGAGAGGTAAACGTTCTTTCTTGTACAACAACATTCGAGCTTGGAGTTGATGTTGGCGATTTGAGATCTATCTTTATGAGAAATGTACCTCCAACTACAGCTAACTATACTCAACGTGCTGGACGCGTGGGAAGACGTGCAGGAATGCCAGGGTATGCCATAACCTTTGCGCGCTTGCGGCCTCATGACGTGGCATTTTATAAAAATCCCGTATCTATGATTACTGGTGCTACAAGAGTTCCCGTTTGTTATTTAGAAAACGAGCAAATCGCCAGAAGGCATATTTTTGCTGTTGCTTTATCTGAATTCTTCCGAGAAGAAGGCAACACCAACAAATCAAAACTGTATAACGATTTTCTATCCCTGGACTCCGAAAACCCTCAAGGCTTAACAGAGGTACATCAATACCTTATGTCACATCCTGAAAAGGTCGAGGAGCAGCTTGATAGCCTGTTTAAAGACAACACTGTTCTCACGCAGATGCTTGGTATTGAGGACTGGGGATGGATTAACAGTTTAACAGGTCAAGAGTGTATTGGTGCGAATGAGGGCATGGGGCGTCTTACCCGTACACATCTCATAAAACACTCAGATTACGAAAGAGTTATGGATGGAATTAGGCGCGCAGATGGGAGAGGAGATAACAAAAGCGTTAAAAGCCTTTATGGAGCGAAAGAAAGGCTTGAGCAAGAAAAGACAATTGCCATTCTTGCTGATGGAGGTGTTCTTCCGAAGTATGGATTTCCAACTGATTTGGTTGAGCTTCATCTTCCAAGTTCTTCAGGTTTCTCGGGAGACGGGTATCTTCAATTACAACGAGGCATGAGGCAAGCAGTGCGTGAGTATGCTCCCGGTGCAGAGATTGTTGCGGGTAAAAAGTTGTGGAAATCTGTAGGAATACGTAGACCAAAAGGTCAAGATCTCATTATTAGAAACTATGGCAAGTGTCCACATTGCGAAGCTTTTGCTTGGCCAATCGAAAATTACAGTGATGAGTATAAGTGTCAGGTCTGTGACAACCCTGTCAATCTGAAAAGAAGAATGCTTATACCCTCGTTTGGATTTGAAGGCGAGGAACAAACCAAAGGAATTGGGTTACATCGTCCTCGAGCAAAGGGTTATACAGAGGTACATTTTAGTCAACACTGGCCTTTAGAGGCTGTTGCTAAATCAATAGAGTTTTGTGGAGGAAGAATAGGTAGCAGATACGCTGGTAATGCTGAGCTTTGTTTGGTCAACAATGCAAGTAATCGAGGGTTTCATGTCTGCTCTTATTGTGGAGCAGCGTCTACCGATGGTAAAAACATTCAACACAGATACTTCTGTCCTCAAGACTCATCCAAACCGTGGATTACTCGTTACAATGCTTTGGGGGCTTCCTTTACGAGTGATGTTCTCGAGCTTTCATTTGAAATGGATTATCCAGTTACCAAAGACATTGAAGCATGGGAGTCGGTAATGTGGGCAGTATTTGCTGCTGCCTCACAAATGTTAGAGATTCCGGAGACTGAACTTGGTGGAACTATGTATATAGACTCACGAGGCAACCGTTCTATCATGATTTATGACAATGTACCAGGAGGTGCTGGGCACGCTAAACAATTGTTTGAGGAGGTTCCAAACCTGATTGAAAGGGCATACAAAATCGTTTCAGAATGTACGTGTGGCGAGGAAACTTGTTGTTATGGGTGTATAGCAAATTATTACAATCAAGCGAGGCAACATGTTCTTTCTCGTGGCTCTGCGGTAGAAATACTGAAAGTATTACTTGAGGGCATCTAACAGGAACAACTAGATTGGTGGGTGATGTTCTATGGCTAATGGTTTATTACAACTTGAGGTTGGGGACACCTTAGAACAAGAGGCTTCCGAGGTTTTCTCTCAACTTGGCCTGGATTTACCAACGGCTGTTCGGATGTTTTTGATTCGCTCTGTGCAAGTAAGAGGCATACCATTTGCGGTTAGGTTGTCCCAAGACGACTATAGTGCAGACGATGCAATTGCTGCGATGAGGCGCATGAGTGAGGCGGCAGAAGCCGCAGGCATCTCAGATATGTCATTGGATGAAATCAATGCTGAGATTAATGCTGTCCGAAGTGGCAGCGGAATATGAAGTTTTATGCTGTGATAGATACCAATGTGTTGGTATCAGCCTTGTTGCGATGGAACTCAATTCCTGGGGCAGTGGTTAAGCATGCTCTTGAAGGAAGAATTATCCCACTATGGAATGATGAGATTGCAGCAGAGTATCGAGAGGTTCTTAGGAGAAGAAAGTTTCCATTCAATACAGAGGATATCGAATTGCTCCTTGGTGGGATAAAGAGTCGTGGTGTATACACCAATCCAAAGAAGGTTGATGAGGAGCTTCCAGATCCAAAAGATGTTGTATTTTACGCAGTAACCATGGAGACTCGGCAGACCCATGATGCTTATCTGGTTACGGGAAATATCAAGCATTTTCCAGAAAGGTATTTTGTTGTTACTCCCCGAGAGATGCTCGATATTCTGGAGGAGGCTGACGATGGATAATTGCCATCGTCGGTATCTGTATTGTAGTTGGTGCAAGTAACTAATTATCGCTGTTAAATCGTGCTACCAAGCCTTAACCACGTGTGTGTTTATTAAAGAGTGCAGCGATTCTGAGTCTTTGGGACTCAATGTAAGCTGTATTCCGCGCAACGGGTTTCTCGGCATCTTCTGGGCTAATCAATGACCACAAGACAAAGCTTGTTCCTCGGCAATCCACGACGCCACGAGCTCAAGGTATGCGTCGTTGTCAAATGAGCCGTTGTGCTTCTCTCCAGTGAATGCAAGTTCGCCATTGCGGTAAGCAAAAAGACGGCAACGCTCAATTGGCTCCCAGCCATCTCCAATCGGGCGAGAGCAGATAAGCACCTCTGTGTCAGTTGTCCGCACAAAAAGCGTAGGTTGCTCGGTGTTGCTGTGTACGTAGAGATACTCTCCATCATCAAAAGCGAGGTTGAGCTTGTTTCCGGGTGAGAGCTCTGCAAGTGCCAAACCCAAAATGCGCCATCGCTCTTCAAGGCACAGCGGACGGTCCCGTTGCAGCCGCTCGTGGTTGAGCTGCTCGAGGAAAAACAGCATAACTCGCTCGCTGTCAGTACCTCCTTGCTGCAGCTTTTCGTAGGGTTGTGTGAGCTCCTCCTGCAGAATACTTCCATTGTGGCAAAAGACCCATTGACGCCCATCACTGTCGTTGGCAACAAAGGGATGGGTGTTTCCATATGCAACGATGCCTTTGGTTGCATTCCTGATATGTGCGATAAGCAGCTGCGTTTCAATACCCATGTTGAGAAGGTACTCAAGGTAGCTCGATTCGATGGCGGTGACTGGCTCCTTAAACAGGCGTGTCTCTGTCCCTTCATGCCAACACAACCCCCATCCATGGGGGTGTTTGACCGCATCGGTAAAGAACTCTTTGAGGTATGTGTCGTAGCGTTGGGGCTTACGAGCACTGGCAGCAAATATTTCGCACACAGGGGCACTCCTTCATTTTTTGGTCGCTACAATTCTAACCATCTGGAAGGTGCAAGGGCAGAGGAGTTGACAGAGTTGAAAACACCGTTGAACTACCAAGTAACAAAGGGTGATTGTGGAACGACCTCGCTCATCAATGCTCTTGTCTACCTTTTTGAGCGTGAAGAGATACCCATTGAGGTAGTGGCATACATCTCATCGGTAACTCCCGATAGGGTGTGGGGCAAACATGCGCTTCGAGGCGGAACCAGCGCGGCAGCCCTGAGGTTTTTGGCATCATGGCTGTCCATGTATGCCGAGCAAACAGAGTTTCCGCTTGTCTGTCAGTTTCTGGAAGGAGCTGATGTAGCAGGAAGTACCGACAGCGCACTCATGCAGTGCATTGCCAGCGGTGGTGTTGCGGTGACAGGTTGTTGCTTAGGAGCAGACCACTACGTACTTGTCACAGGGTATGACGAGGCGAGCGATTGTTTGCGTGTCTTTGATCCCTACTACGATGGATGGCCCTTAGGCGAGCTTGATGTTGAGGTGGTTGGTGTTGAGCCAGTGACCGATGAGCCATTCTCGTGTAACCGTCTGGTAGAGCGCTGGGTGTTGGATGAACCTGCAGGAACCCCTTATAGCTTTGAGGCACAATCTGGCAGAGACGCCGTGTTGTTGTGGAGAAAAGAGCCTGTAGCTGCGAAATAGATCCTGTAGCTGCGGAAAAGAGCCTAGGAGCGCATCCACCCAGAAAGGCTGAGTACGACTCAGATAAAGCCTAGAAGCTCATCCGCCCAGCAAGCTTCAAATCGCACATCAAGGCGCGTGAGCTATTCATCTGCAGGAATCCCTGCCCGAATGCAGTCGAGAATCAATGCGCAGTGGACGGAGTCTTTAAGCGGCATAATGTCGCTTTCGGTGTGTCCAGCAAGCATGAGGTCACAGAAATGCGAAATCTCCCCGTAGAAATCATCATACTCATAGGGCTGTTCAAGGAGCTGAGGCTCAGCATCGTCCCTATACACCGTAGCTTTTTGCGGTCGATGCAAGTCCTCAACAACAATGAATCCGCGACTACCTACAATGCGAGCCTGACGTGGTTTCGCACGGTCAAACGCGCATTCGAGATGGGCTTCAAAACCGCCGTGGGTGAGCTCTGCATCAATGTAGTAGTCAACACCTTTGCGGAGCTCATAGTCGAGCGATACCAGTTCGGGAATCCCGGGCAAATAGTCTTCAATCCAGCTTGCGCAATAAACCCCGCTGTCGAGAAGAACGCCAGCACCTGGTCCTGCCTGCACATGGTAGCTCTGAGCAGCCTCGATAGCACTTGCCATGTTGTTGCAGAGGCTTGTCTCAACCCGTTCAATCTCTCCAAGGTTTTGCGCAGCTGTGCAAATCTCACGATAGATGGGTACAAAACGACACTTCATGGCTTCCATGAACAGAACATGCTGCTGTTGAGCGAGCTCGCCTAAGGCAGCCATATCCTGTGCATTTAAGCAGGCGGGTTTCTCACACAAGACAGCCTTACCTGCCAAAAGTGCGCGCTGTGCCCACTCAAAGTGCAGGGCATGTGGAAGCGCCAGATAGATTGCATCAACCGTATCATCTGCAATGAGCTCGTCATGGGATTCGTAGGCTCGAACGGTATCGTCGAGCTTCAACTCAGCCTTGAACTGCTCGGCACGTTCTTGGGAGCTTCGACTTATGCCTACAAGCACACTTCTTGGCTCGTGAGCCAAACTTGCAACAAAGCGCCGTGCAATTGTACCTGCACCAAGTATTGCCCACCGAATCATCGTGCCTCCGTTCGTGCCGTGCGGTTTTGAAGTGTCCACTAAAGAACTACCACCAGTCTACACAGATGCCATCCACATCATCCGTAGGTATTGAACGCTGGTCGTAATCTCTTAGCAGCTTAGCGCATGCTCTGATATTCTCAAGAGGATAGGCGAGAGGAGAGGACATGATAGAGGGAGCATTTGCTATCAAGGCGTCGACACCGTTTGGCACAAAGCACGGAACCGCTGTTATTGCCTCAAAAGATACGCGCGTTTTGTCAAAGGTGACTATTGAGGGCAGTTCAATCAAACTTGAGGGACGGATTATCGACGATTCCGATACCTTTGCCATCACTGGTAACTATGCTCATAACGAGACATTCCAGCTTATCGGAAGCATTGCGGGGGATGTTCTGCGAGCTCAGTTCATCACCAAGGACTACGCCTACGACATCAAGGGGACGCGCATTCAAACTGGCAATTGAGGCGATCGAGGGGCAATTGAGGCGCGACTTTTGCGCATAGTATCGCCGTGTCACTCAGTCCTCTCCATCTTTACGAGGTATTCGGTTGTGCCTTCCTCGAGCTTTCTCTCTCCCGTAACTCGGAATCCATGGCGCTCATAGAAGCGAATAGCGCCTTCGTTTTTCTCTAACGCCCAAAGGAAAGTTGCGCCTGTGCCCTCAAGAGCAAAGCGAATAAGCTTAGAACCAATGCCTTGTCCCTGAAAGAAGTCGTCTACATAGAGCGTCACGATTTCTGTGCTATCTACATGGATGAATCCCTTAACGATTCCCGAATCATCGTACACATATATACAACTGAGAAGTTCTGGATTGTCGTAGCGTTTGACAACATCGAGCACCTGAAGCTCACCAAATGAATAGTCATCATCTTGGAAGATGGGACGAAACTTGATCCGCTTTACAAAAACGAGGATTTCTGCGATGCGTGAGAGGTCGCGCTGAGTTGCCTTGCGAATCATGGTCTCGCCTTTCTCGAAATCCTACTTCATCCGGGCATTGTATGCCGTGTTGTAACTTGGGACAAGTATCGTTCTTTGTTGGTTCTTTGTTGCAGGTATTTGATAGCTTTATAAAAAAGCCGTCATTTGCATGCGCTGAGAGAGTTAGGTATAGGAGAACAAAGGAATAAACAACTAACCTCAAAGATCAGGGCTTCTGCGAACGAGATGTCGTGGATTTGAACGATTTGACAGACAAGCAGAGGGCGAAGGTCTAGGATTGCGAGACGCCCTTGAGCCACACTCTTGTAGTTTGAGCTTTGCGTGAAACCCACCGATCCACACCAGTAATCGTTGAAATCATAGATTGAATGATATCATTGTAATATAGCTATCAAAGGAGGTTGAAAATGGCACAACTACTCATTAGGGACGTGCCTATCAAGACCAAGCAAGCCCTACAGATGCGGGCTATCAGGAACGGCAGGACTCAAAACGCCGAGGCACTGCGCATTCTCAGCGATGCGCTGTTCGAGGAGAGGGAGCCTTGGATTGACATGCTCGGTCGCGCACGCGATGCGTACGGCGGGGTTGACCTGGAGCTTCCCGCTCGTGGGCCCGCTCGCGACTTCTCGTTCGAGGAGTAGCCATGTACCTGCTTGATACGAACGTGATATCGGAGCGTATGAAGGTGCAGCCGAGTCCTGCAGTCATCAGGTGGCTTGACAAAAACAAAGAAGAACTCTACCTGCCAGCGGTTGTGCTTGACGAGCTGCGTTACGGCGTGATGCGGCTACCAGAGGGTAGACGAAAGGAAGGCTTCACTATTGCCATCGAGGAGCTTGCCGCAGCCTATGTGGACAAAATCGTGCCCTTCGATGCGAAGGCAGCATGGAAATCCGCCGAGTTTCGTTGGCAGGCGCATTCGTTGGGTTTCAATCCGAGCATTCAGGACATGATGGTAGCCGGTATCGCTGCAGGATGCAGCGCGGTACTCGCCACGCGTAACGTAAAGGATTTCGCCTTTCTCGGAATCGAAATTGTGAATCCATTCGAGTAAGCATAGGAATTCAATCTTTGGACTCCTGGACCACATTACCGTAATCTTATCGAATGTAGGCTCGCCCACGCCCCTCTGCATCGTTCTTTGTTGCAGGTATTTGATAATCTTATAGGTAAAAGCAGTCATTTGCATGCGCTGAGAGAGTTAGGTATAGGAGAACGAAGGAATAAACACTAACCTCAAAGATCAGGGCTTCTGCGAACGAGATGCGCTCAAAGATTGAGGCATGCGGGCACAAAGACTACATTCTCGGTTTCATCTGTTGTAAATCCCTCTCTGAGAATCACCATAAGGATGCTTTGAGGGTGAAGGAGATGTCGGAGAAAATGTCGAAGATGTCGGAGAAAATGTCGAAGATGTCGGAGATAAGATTGCTAATCACCTTGTTACGATGTTAGGGAATGATTAATCAGTATCTGTGATCAGATGGATGCAATCAGGCTGCACTCGATTCTTACCCGTGTTATGCCAACCCCCTAAGTACCTCCCAAGTACCCCCTAAGTACCCCCTAAGTACCCCCCAAGATAGATGATTCCGTGCAACAGCTCGTTGACGTCCTTGGAGATAAGGTCTTGTCTGCAGTCGAACTCATGGCTGCTCTCAAACTCTCTGATAGGAGGCACTCCAGGGAAGTACATCTACGTCCAGCGTTCGAGGCGCATCTCATCGAGCTTACAATCTCCGATTAACAGAATAGCTCAAACAGAAATACAGAAGAGCACGTCGAAAACGTACAAGTTTGGCATGAGATGAAATTGTGCCCCCGTCAAGGTGGGCACAATTTGCCGTAGCGAGAATGCTATCGTGTCTTTACGGCTACCTAAATCATGTGGCCTCATTCACGGTGACTGCCATCCAAGCAACCGCACTGTAAAAATAAAAGCGAGATGTTCGCCGATGTGGTTTCCCAACACGTGCTGCTTGGTTCATGATGTGTCATTTCGCACGCAGGCCGCCTGTTTCACTGAGACCCACGTCTGAACTTACCGGCTCAGCCGTTTCAAGAATGACATCGACTCCGCAATCACGTACGCCGATAGCATGTTGTGTGAGCCCCAAGCACCCAACTACATTTCTCACACTCCAACGCAATCTCCGCAGTTCCCACATCCGTGATAGGCTATGTATAAGAGTTCGGAGCATTGCAAGTGGTGTTAATAAAGGGTAATGCTCACAGTCAGGGGAGAAAAGATGAAGGTACTGATAATCAACGGGAGCCCGCGCAAAGACGGCAACACAACGCTTGCCCTTGCCGAGATGGAAAAGATCTTTGCCGAGGAGGGCATCGAGTGTGAACAGGTGCGTGTTGGCAACCAAGCCATTCGTGGCTGCATTGCCTGCGGACATTGCTTTGAAGCCCATCAATGTGTCTTTGACGACATTGTCAACGAGCTTGCACCCAAGTTCGAAGAAGCAGATGGTCTGGTAGTTGCAAGCCCCGTGTATTATGCGAGTGCGAACGCAACGCTTGTGGCAACGCTCGACCGTCTCTTCTACTCGACTGGCCACATTAACAAGACCATGAAGGTTGGAGCCAGTGTTGTGGTGGCACGCCGTGGTGGTGCGAGCGCTACCTTCGATGAGCTCAACAAGTATTTCACCATCAGCGGTATGCCGGTGGCGTCAAGCCAGTATTGGAACAGCGTCCATGGTCGCGAAAGGGGCGAGGCTGCTCAAGACGCAGAAGGTCTGCAAACCATGCGTACGCTTGCTCGCAACATGACCTTCCTGATGAAGAGCATTGCACTGGGCAAAGAGGCTTACGGCATTCCCGAGAAGGAGCCGTGGCAGCCCACCCACTTTATCCGCTAATGGTTAGGCACAGCTACACAACTACGTGCTGACTACCAGCAACGTACGCACTGACCACCAACAACTACGCGCTGACCACCAATAGCTCGCAGTTTCCATGTGCCTTGAGAACGCCCTCTTGTGCAGGGACAAACCATGTTTGTCCCTCATCAACGGTCTCATGCTGCTCGCCCAGTATGAGCTCGCAGTCTCCAATCATGACCGTTACTGAGATGAACGACTCGTCGCTCAATGGAATGGAGATGATGTCGGTTACTTCATAGCGCCAAGCAGAAAAACTTGCGCAGTTGCCCAGCAGCTGCCATGTGCCACCCTCAATAGGAACACAGGGTCCCAAAGGTCCGGGCTCAGGCGCAGGCGTCAGGGATGCCACCTCACATGCCTCTTTGATGTGAAGCTCACGTGGTTTGCCGTCAACGCCAAGACGACCAAAGTCATAGACACGGTAGGTGGTATCGGAGTTCTGCTGCACCTCATAAAAGGTGATATTGGGACCAGTTCCGTGAATGGTTCCCGCTGGAAGATACACAACATCGCCAGCACTGACCGGAAGCTTTCGCAGCAGTTGAACCACGGTGTTGTTGGCAATGGCGCTCTCGAGCTCATAGGGACTTACGTCATGAGCAACGCCGAACCAAATATAGGAGTCCCGATCTGCCTCGGTGATGACCCACATCTCAGACTTGCCACGAGCTAGTCCGTGGGCCTGCGCATATTCGTCGCTGGGGTGAACCTGAATCGATGGTCCAACATTTCCTGTGTCCAGTAACTTAACGAGTACAGGAAAATCGTCTCCTGCGGGGCCTTGAGTACCACCTGCACCCGTGCTCAACACATCATCAAGACTTGCTCCTGCAAACTCGCCTGCATGTGAACCCTCAGCAATGCGGCACATCCCATCAGGCCGGTTCGAGACAATCCATTCTTCACCAAAAGGCGTTCCTGCCTCATCGTGACCAAGACGACCTCCTCCCCAAATCATGGGTTTGAAGGTGGATTCAAGGCGCAGCATCTGTGTTGGTCGAGTTAAAGCCTGTGTCACAAGAGCCTCCTTAGAGATTTCCTATTCAAGATTGGCGTGACGTCCAAACATTTCGTCTGAACTCATGCCCTGCCGTTTCATAGCCATCACAACTATATAGTCTAAGAATAAGCCAGCGCTTTGCTCAAAGAGACTACCCATAGGCTGAATAGTCGTAATTGATGCCTCAACCGACGCTTTGGGTGATGGTGCACTGATGCTCACTACGGCGTCGGCGAGCTGAGCGATGGTGCTCTCGGGGTCGATAGTGACCAGTAATAGCTTCGCTCCGAGCTCTTTTGCTTTTCTTGCGTGGTTGACCAGAGAGGCAGTTTCGCCAGATCCAGAGATTATGACGAGCACACCATCAGGCCCAATGTTGGGGGTGCAGGTCTCGCCAACAACATACGAGCGAATTCCCATGTGCATGAGACGCATGGCAAAGCCTTTGACCTGAAAACCGCTCCTTCCGGCGCCTGCGCAAAATACCTCGTCTGCCGACAAAAGCACATCGCAAAACGCTCGTGCAGATTCACTGTCAACCGATCCAAGTGTCTGAGACAACTCACCGATAATGGCTGAGGAGATTTCCTGATAACTACTCATGAGTATGCAACCTTTCTGCAAGTGCTCGGGCAGCCTCGGCTCGGTTCTGAGCGTTGGCAATTGCCCCACCAACAACGATAACCTCGGCTCCTTCTGCCACGATATCGTCGATAGTCGAGAGGCTCACGCCGCCTGCCACTGCTGCGCGAGCACGAGTGAGAACAGTATTGAGTACGCGCAGCTCGTCGAGGGGGCCAGCTGAGTGAGCCTGCACGTCAAAAGCGGTGTGGACACAAATGTAGTCGACCCCGAGTTTCTCAATCTGAGCGGCTCTTTCGGCGAGATTGGGACAATCAATCATATCAACCATGACCTGCTTGCCATGACGCCGAGCAGAGCGTACGACACCTTCAATCGTGGCGTTAGCTGCCACGCCAAGCACCGTCACGATGTCTGCTCCAGCCTCAAACGCGTGGTCAGCCTCAAGCTCACCTGCATCCATGATTTTACAATCAGCCAAAACAGCACAATCGGGGTAGCGCTCAGAGAGCACGCGCACCAGCCGCATGCCTTCGAGAATGATAAAAGGCGTTCCCACTTCGATAATGCCAATGTGTTCATGAACCTCATCGAGCAGCGTCATGCACGCATCGAGGTCTAAGGTATCAAGCGCAATCTGTAGTTGCATGTGCCACCAACCTATCGTTTCCAAACCAGTTTCGCCCATAACAAAAGGGCCTCCGATTGTATCGAAGACCCTTCGTGTGAGCTAGGTGTAACACTTACTCGCATGAACACAGACACTTACTCGCGTGAAACGCGCCGCAATGAACAGGCGAGCAGAATGAACAGGCGAGCAATTCTTATCACGCTACCAACCTGCAGTGGATACGATGCCTACCCTTCAAACGGTACAACGTGGGTAACGGCATCTGCAGGGCTAATCTCGGCATCGCCATTATCAATGTCGATAAGGGTGTAGCGGTTGTTGCCCATGCCAAGCTCCTTCATGTAGCTCAGCTGACGATGACCATGGCGCGTCTCAATGCGCTCCACCAAGTCATGGTGATCTTCCTCAGACATGGCATATACGAGGTCAACCGACGCTGTGTCGATGGCAAGAATATCAAGCGACGCCAAAATGCCAACGTTAGGTGTGACGACAGGAGCTGCGTGAATGCCCTCGCAGTCGCACGACACACTCATGTTGCGCATCACGTTGACAAAGCTGATGTGGTCTTTGAAGTGATCGACGGTCGCCTTAGAAGACTCAGCCATGCGCTCCATGAGTTCTTCCATGTCGATGTCCCACTGGTTGTCCTGACCAGGGGTGGTATGAATCATGGCTTTTCCAATTCGACCATCGGCACATCCAATACCAATGTTTTTGTTGGAGCCGCCAAAGCCACCCATGGCATGTCCCTTGAAGTGGGTGAGTACGAGCAGTGAATCATAGTCGACAATGTGTCCGCCCATGGTCATGTGGTCAAACCATTTGCCACCCTCAACGGGCAGGTCAACCGTACCTTCTTCATCCATGATGTCAACCGGGCAGAAATCCCAGCCGTTGGTAGCGAGGGTTTCACGGTGCTGCTCAGTGGTGTAGCGACCTCCCTCGTAGTACGCATTGGTCTCAACGATGGTGGCCTCGGGCAGGTCGTGCTCAATGAGCTCACGTACCCACGGACGAGGAATAATGTTGGGTCCGTTGGGCTCTCCGGTGTGGAGTTTGATAGCAACCTTGCCAGTGATAGGCTCGCTGATGCGCTCATAGATCTTGCGCAGTCCCGCTGGCGAGAGGTCACGGGTGAAATACACAACAGAGCTGTCTCCCGTACGCTCGCTCATAGGAATGTAGTGCTCGCCGCCTGTTCCTGCTACTGGATTGTTAGACATGAGTGCCCCCTTTTCTCTGCCATTTATGAGTGCCTTTATTCTACGACAAGTGTTGGTTTACGTGCGTTTTAACCTAAGAGCATACGGTCATTGGCAAACTCGCCGCCAGCTGCCTCTTCAAACTTGCCGAGAAGATCAGACACCTTGAGAGCAGACTTCTCTTCACCGGCTACGTCGTAGATGATTTGACCCTCGTGCATCATGATGAGGCGATTTCCCATACGGATAGCGTCTGCCATGTTGTGTGTCACCATGATGGTTGTGAGCTGCGACTTGTTGACCATCTCATCGGTGAGCTCGAGAACTTTTGCTGCTGTTTTGGGGTCAAGCGCTGCGGTATGCTCGTCGAGAAGCAAAAGCTTCGGTGCTTGAAGCGTTGCCATGAGCAGGGTAAGCGCTTGGCGCTGTCCACCAGAGAGCAGACCAACCTTGTCGCTCAGACGGGTTTCCAATCCAAGGTCAAGTGCCGCGAGTGCCTCGATATACTCGGCTCGCTCAGCTTTGGTAATACCCCAGTGCAGGTTTCTCGACTGTCCGCGTCTGCGAGCAAGCGCGAGGTTCTCGTCAATTTGCATATCTGCTGCGGTGCCACGCATGGGGTCTTGGAACACGCGGCCTAAATAGCGGGCACGGGCATGCTCGGAGAGGCGCGAGACGTCATTGCCATCGAGCACAATGCTTCCTGAGTCAAGCGGAAACACGCCGCTTATCATGTTTAAAAGCGTTGATTTACCAGCGCCATTGCCACCAATAACGGTGACAAACTCACCCGGATCGAGGTGAAAATTGATGCCGAGAAGGGCGGGCTTCTCGTTAACGGTGCCGGGGTTAAAGGTCTTGCGAACATTCGTAAGTGTCAACATGTCACTCGCCTCCTTTCGAGTACGAGCGTCGTAGTTGGTAGCGCTCCCACATAACAGGCACGGCAAGCGCAAGCGCCACAATGATGGCAGACAGGAGCTTCATATCGTTGGCATCCATGCCCAGCTGAAGCACGATAGCACGAATCAAGAAGTACACAACCGAGCCCACAACTGCAGCAATAAGGCGACTCCAGAAGGAGCGAAGCTTGCCTGGAGTAAGCCTGCCGAGCACCTCGCCAATAACGATAGCTGCAAGGCCAATGATAATGGCGCCCGTTCCCATGCCAATGTCGGCGTACTTTTGGCTCTGGGTGATGAGTGCTCCCGACAAACCAACAAGTCCGTTTGAGAGCATGAGGGCAATCATTTTGGTTGTGTTGGTGTTAATGCCCAAGGCACGCGACATGTCTTCATTGTTGCCGGTAGCGCGCAATGCCGAGCCAATCTCGGTGCCAAAGAACCAGTACATCGCCCCTACACACAGCACCGCAAACAAAATGCCAACAATCATGCTTACGGTTGCTTGCGGGATGCCCGTGACATCAGAAATGGCACTGAAGATGGTTGTCACCTTGAGTAGAGGAACATTGGATTTACCCATGATGCGCAGGTTGATAGACCACAGGCTGATCTGCGTGAGGATTCCTGCAAGGATGGCAGGGATATTAAATAGTGTGTGCAAAAGCCCCGTAACCGCACCTGCGACAACTCCTGCAAGCGTGCCTGCGATAAGGGCAAGCCACGGATCAACTCCCATCTCAACCACAAGAACAGCACTGACACAGCCACCAAGGGCAAAGCTGCCGTCAACGGTGAGGTCTGCTATGTCGAGTAGTTTGTAGGTGATAAACACTCCGAGCACCATAATGCCCCAGAGTATTCCCTGTGAGACGGCTCCTTGTAATGCGAGCAGCATCTACATCCTCCTTGCTTCTTGGTCTTCCAGACGTACCCCGACTGAGAAACACCCAGTCGGGGCGCGTTTTTAACGAGCAACATACGCTGCTCGCTCACTTTATGTGTGGTAACTATCAGCTCGCCGACATGAGCTCTGTCGAGATAACAGCTACAGGCAATGTTAGCCCAAGGTATCCCAGACAGAAGCGTCGATGCCCAGAGCCTCTGCCTTGGCCTTGTCGTAGCTCACCTCAAGTTTGTCAGAGGGATAGTATTCGATGGGCATGTCTGCGGGCTTCTCGCCACCCTCAAGAATGCGAACAGCCATTTGACCGGCGAGTTTGCCCAGCTCATAGTAGTCAATGGAGTAGGTGCACAGACCGCCATTTTCTACCATGGACTCTTCGCCGCAGATAACGGGGATATTGCTGTCGTCGGCAACCATGGCAACGGTTGTCATGCCGGCGGCAATAACGTTGTCAGTGGGAGCATAGATGGCGTCGACCTTGCCTACCATGCTCTCGATGACAGACTGAATCTCGTTTGAGCTGGCAACGGTGTAGCGCTCAGCGGTCAGGCCGAGGTCGGCACAGGCTTCTTCTGCCAGGGTGGCTTGAATGTCAGAGTTGTCCTCAGCAGAGCAATAGAGGATACCAACGGTCTTTGCCTCGGGCAGAATGGTGTGGAGCATCTTGATCTGATCTGCAACGGGAGTGAGGTCAGAAGAGCCAGTAACGTTTCCACCGGGTGCATCGTTGCTCGTGGCAAGGCCCGCGCCTGCAAAGTCGGTGATGGCGGTGCCAACGATGGGAATATCTCCAGTAGCACCTGCTACGGCCTGAGCTGCAGGCGTTGCAATGGCAAGGATGAGGTCATCTTGGTCACCCACGAGCTTGGCGGCGATGGTTTGGCAGGCAGACTGGTCGCCTTGTGCGTTTTGCTGGTCAATCTCGTAGTTTATACCACTCTCATCGAGCGCATCGACAAAACCCTTGTTGGCAGCGTCGAGAGCGCCGTGCTCAACGAGCTGGATAACGCCAATCTTGTAAGCTCCGTCTGAGCTTGTGGTACTGGCGGTGCTTGCTGAACTGCTGGTCTCGCTTGCGGCAGAGCTGCTTGTCTCAGTTGCGGCAGAGCTGCTCTGCGAGTCAGTGCTCTGGCTTGCGTTGTTGCCTCCGCAGGCAACAAGTCCGATAGCAAGCATCAGAACAGCCAAAACAAGGCTCACTGTTTTGAGAGGACGTTTCATGTTTGTTCCTTCCACTATTGATTCAGGTGACAGTTCTCTGCCACCTCATTGGTTTTCAAGCCAACATGTAATTAGTACCGCTTGTGATATAAAACGGAGTAAGAATCACCAAGCTTTTGCCTGATTGAAACACGGCAGAGCTGCATGATATCGCGAATGAAGCTGTTCAGGTTGGCATTTCGTATCTCGCTATCGATGACGATGCGCCTGCGTTTGCTAGAATTGACATCGCGATTCTTGTTGATTGCAGTGTATACACCCCTGTTTCGCCCGCAAGAACACCGTGTTTGCACCCATCACCCAGCGCGTTCGCAACTGTACGAACATTTTTGGGTGAAATAAACCTGAAATACATAAAACCGCAGGTAGATAAGTTATGGGTATCTCTGTAACAATTCTTAAAAGGGAGATGTTCGTACAGTAGATGAATGCAACTCGCCACGTCTCTGCAAGCATCTTTGCGAACACTGCAAAAACAGCCCTGATACACCTCGCTCACGGTCATCGTCTATCAGCATCCCGCGCGGGTGGCGAGCGTGCGCAAATTCGCGCGATGAAAAGACGATGCACTTCCAGTAGTGTCCAGAGCGGATGAGCGTCTCATCCCTACATAAATACGCATAAAGAAAAAATAAAAATGGTATTGCAAATTATAAATTCTGCAGTAATATAAAGATGCGTTAAAGATGTGTCAGGGGTTAGATGCGTTTTGACGCCGTGTCAATGGGCTGGACGCGACTTCGCATCGGTAGTTGGTGCGAAACACATCCAGGGGTGGATGTGTTTACGTGGGGAGTGGGAAGAGATGCAGTCTAAGAGGCTGTTATCACTATTTTTATCTGCATTGATGGTCTGGAATAGTGCCCAGCCAGTGCAGATTGCGTATGGACTCGGCATTGCCTCTCCAAGCGCCCCGCTTACCCAAGCTCCAAATATCCAACAAACAACTAATACAAGCGCACAAGACGAGAGTCTTATGTTGAGTGTTCAGGGTGATGTTGAGTCGCCTTCGTTGGGTGGAGCTGAACGAGCTGGCGAGACTACCGCGGCTGCTCCTGAGCAAAGCACCGAGACTACCGCGGCTGCTCCTGAGCAAACTACCGAGACTACCAATGCTCCGTCTGAGCAAACCACCGAGACTACCACAGTTTCTCCAGAGCAAACCAGCGAGTCTGCTGCAGATTCGCCTGCCAACGCAAGCACACTCTTTGACGGCACATACATCCATATTGCAAACTTCAAGCAACTGCAGCTTATAGGCACCAACACGCAGCTCACCACAACAGATTTGAGCGAGACAAACATCAGCACAGGCAGCCTTCTTGTAGACCAAGACAACAATCCCATTTGCTACAGCGCCGATGCTGCATATTTCCTCGACGCCGATATCGAGATTCCAGCAGATGGCTCATGGCAGCTCCCAGAAAACTTTACGGGTAGCTTTAGTAGCTCTGCAGATGCAGACCCGAGTCGCATCTACGATCCCACAACAGACATCATATATATAGAGAATCCCTACCAATTAGCGGTACTCAGCGCAGACGGCCGAGAAGACCATGCGGTTGTTACTGGCGATGTTTCAGCAGAGAGCTTTGGCATGGGAGAGCTCGTCCTGGAAGGTCTTGAGGACGACGTTGTTCTTACGTATTCAGCGCGTCACCGCTACGTTCTTTCTGCGGCGTTTAACGCTGCGCTTGTTGAGCCTAACATGCTCAAGACACTCAAAACTATGACGCCAGAAACATCGAGCGCACTGGCATTGGGCGCAACAGCTCTTGGTGAGCCAGCGCTGGGCGCTCAGGCAGATGAAAACACCCATGTTGATGGACGTGACTTCTTTGGACAAGTAGCAACCACTATCGATGGTGTCCAGTACATTCTTATTGGCGACCGTCAGCAGCTTGATGCCATCAATGCTTCGAGTTCTACCAGTGCTGCCAAAGTTTGCGGTGCGGTCTACAAGGTGACCCAAACACGCACGAGTCTTCTCAAAGGCTGGAACGATGCGAGCAATGTTACGTCAGAAACCGCTGAACTCGTCTATCCAGGAGATGCTGATCTGATAGCAGACGTACCCTTGGCAGACGGATCTTCACAGGACTTCTCCCAAAGCAAGCTTTGGAATCTAGCAGAGGTTGGACATGTTGTTGTTGGAAAGACGTATGACTACCACGACCTAGAAGAAGACGGTGGGGCTACATACACTCGTACAGTGTGGTGTGCTGTTGACCCCACAACGGGTGCCTATGATCTTTCTGCGCACTCCAATAACAGCAATCATGTTTCAGGTCTGAGCTATACTAAGTCAGGCAACTACATCGTCTTTCGCGATATTGACATGTTGACCGAGGTTTGGGGCGACTGGAAGCCCCTCATGTTCACAGGCTTTATGTATGGTGTCAAAGCTGCTAACTCAACAGATGTGAGCACCATTCCTTCGAGCATACAGGTGTTGACCTCAGGCGGTAGTCTCGACAGTTCGCTGCGGCCTACAATCTCTAACTTCAACGTGGTGCCGTCGACACGCACGCAGCTCGGCGACATCCGACTCAATCTCAATGATAATTCTGGCGTTGGTTTCTTTGGCACCATCACCGGTAAGTTCAGCGATTCTCAGATTATCAGCGATCCTGCTGCTGTGGTTAACATTCGCCTACAAAACGGAAGCGTTACCAATCCTGCCGTTAAAGGCCAGATTGATACGACCGTGGTGAGCGGCCTTCTCACGGGACTTGGCTGGGTGCTCGGTGGGGCTCTCGACCTGCTGCTCAAGGGTCTTACCGGCAAGGACAACTTTACGGTACAAGACATGCTTACGAGCCTGCTCAATGCACGCGAGAAAGACCCTACAGTTTTGGCAACGGGTGGCTTTGCTGGTCTCATCTTGGCAGATACGGTTGTACGTGACTGCGAAGTGGCTGATGTGACCGTGAACGCAGTTGCTACAGACTTTGAGCTGGGCTCTCTCACTACTGGTCAAAACCACAAGCTGGTGGGAACGGGTGGCTTTGTGGGCCACGTTGAGGGAGAGACTCGCTATGAAGGCATCAGCGATCTTCTCGGTGGTCTTGTTACCGTACTTTCAACCGTGCTGAACGTTATCCCCGGCCTTGGCCTGGGCGACCTCATTACCGTTTTGCTCGAAAACGCCCTTGATGTGGGCAGACTCATTCCAACGAGCTATGCTTCTCCCACCATTGACGGCTGCGTGGCAGATCATGTGACGCTGAACGTCGAAGATGGCAAGATTGGTGTTGGCGGCTTTGCAGGCGATATGGTGGGCACACGCGTTTCTAACAGCGTGGTGCGCAATGCCAATACCAACGTGGTGGCAGAGACCTTCGGTGGCGGTTTTGTTGGTCTTGGTCGAGACGCCATTATCGAGGGAACCCTTACGAACCTCGGTGTTGACGTTCTGCAGGCCTTGCATCCCCAAACCGAGTTTATCGGCTGCTCAATCGAAAACAGCACCATCACGGTAAGCGGTACTGATTATCTTGGTGGTTTTGCTGGATGCTTTGCAAACAGCTATGCAATTGACCCTACGGTAGACGCCAACAGCGAGCTTGTTGTGAGTGGTACGGGCGAGTACGTGGGCGGCTTTCTTGGTCGCGGGCAACTAGGCACCCTCTTTACCCTCAATAACTACCTTACAACCGATGCAGACTTGCTGGGTACGCTCTCTGGTTTAGTAGTACAGCTTGTCTCTAACAACTCTGATTCCTCACTGCTTGATGTGGGTGGTGTCGCCGCTTCTGCTATTTGCGGTGCTCAGGTAGACGGCCTTGTTACGGTAAGCAGTGGGGGAAGCTACGTGGGCGGTCTTGTTGGCAGAGGCGATGGCATATACATCATGAGCTCTGCAGATGTTACAAGTCTGCCCAAGTATTCTGGTTCAAGTGCGTCTCCTGCACCAGCTGTTCTTGAGCGTCCCAACGAGGTGACATGTCTCGTGAGTGTACACACCGATGGCAATTTTGCTGGAGGTCTTGTAGGTTATCTCACTTCCGCCAATATCGGTGGTCTGTTGGGCGACACCGTAGGCATTGGTCAGTACCTCGGCTTTACCGTGAGCGACACCACTATTTGCGGCGTGGATGATACGAACGGCTATTACGTGAGCGCCAATGATGGTTATGCCGGTGGTGGCATTGGCTGGGCAGTTGGTGGCAACGTTCAAGACACCGAGCTGGTGCAGCTGGGAAGCGTTCAGGCATCCAACCACGCTGGTGGCTTTGTTGGCGCCACAGGCCCCGGAGACCTCGTGAGCGGAGAAGGCCTTGACGTCACACTTCTCGGCATCTCACTTTTGAGTCTCGACAACTTGCTGTCATTGGCAGCAGGAGTGCGCACCACCTACGTGCGCTCCAATGTCACTGGCATTACGAGTGGCTTTACGGTTGAGGCAAGCAATCAGCGCACAGATGGCGCCATGACAGAATATGTTGCAGGTGGTTGGGCAGGAGAGGCCAACAGCGTACGTGTTGTCGATTGCCACGTAGCAAAACTGCTGAGCGTTAACGCCAATATGGCAGATGGTGCTGCTGGTGGTTTTCTCGGCGCCTCCTCTGCGGGTGGTCTCGCTGGTCTTGCCGAGAAGGACACCAACGCACTTCAGGCTATCAAGGTGGGAGATCTCCTCACAGCCGTACCGTATCTCATACCATCGTATGACGGCTGCAGTACAACGTACGTTGACGGTGGCTTTGTAGCAGCAGATGCTGCCGGCGGTTTTGCTGGAGAGTTTCAAAGTGGCAAGGTGAACAGCTATACCGCAGAGGGCATCAACCCCATTGACGACAGCCTGTACTCTTACGTGAGTGGTTCAAATAGCTATGGCTACACCAACGGAACAGCAGCTGAGCCGTGGAGCGTCTACAACGTTCATCACGTTCGTGGTGGCGCTTATGCTGGCGGTTGGGGTGGCAAGGTGTATTCAGGTGCCCTTGCTGCAGCAGGCGGCAGTGGCCTGAGCATTCTGGGTGGTGTGGCAAATCTCTCAATCAGTGCAAGTGAGCTGCTGAGTCTCGCAAGTGCCTATGTGCCCATCGTGAACTACGCAGGCGTTAACAGTACCAATCCGGGATTTCAGGTGTTTGCCGCACACACTGATGGCTTGGCTGCAGGAGAAGCTGCCAGTCAAGGTGCTGCAGGTGGCTTTATTGGCTACGGCAGCGGAGTCCAAGTGTCCTACAGCGATGTTAACCGCCTGCGCCATGGAGCAGTGAGCACACCTACGGCACTCACAGCGGCAGATCTCGAGGCTTATTCGCGCATCGATATGATTCCCGATGCTTTGGAGTCTGAAGATGGCTCAGCATATATGACGTTTGGCGATTTTGACAGCAATCCTGAGAGCGTTCCCTATGCGGTAGCTGGTGCCATCTATGCTGGTGGCTACATTGGTCACATGGATATCGGAAGTGCGGCAAGTGTTGGTGGCGGCCTGCAGCTCTTGGGCAAAACCATCCAGCTTACTAACGTTCTCGATGTTTTGTCAGTGGTTGTTTCTACCATTGAACACAGTAACGTCTACGGAGCTCCTGGTGGTTTCTCGGTCATGGGTTCGAGCCACATAGCGCTTCACGACAGTGCGTATGACGAGGCTGGCGTTGCCTACTCTGGCGGTTTTGCGGGAAAGATCTCTGGTGGACATATCCAAGACAGCAACGTTGAGAATTTCTACTACATCGTGGGCGAGATTGCAGCTGGCGGATACGTTGGCGAGATGGAACCGGGCGACGTCGCACATGTTCTCGATGAGGGTTCGCTTACCTTACTTGGCGAGCTTGATAGCGTTGCCAGTCTCGTCCAAGACTTTGTTCCAACCATTCGCAATAGCCAAACTACCTGCGTTCCTTGTGGTGGCGCTGTTCGTGCTCAGTGCGCTTCTGATGAGAGTGCTCTTGAGGGTGCCGTGATGCGCGGTATGGCAGGCGGCTATGTTGGTCACGATGTGGGCGGCCAGATTTGGGGCATGAGCACCGACGTCTGGAAGTCAGAGCGACCCTATGCAGGAATCCAGCGTGAGTGCGCAGCTATTCGTATTCGCTCCGTGTGGGGTGCCGAATACGCTGGTGGTTACTGCGGCCTCGAAGAATGTGGTTCTACCGCTCAGACTGGTGGCGTATCGCTTCTGAGCAAACTCATAAATCTCAATAATCTCCTCGGTGCGCTTGAGGTTGTTTATCCTACCGTGCGTCATGCAGCAGTGTATGGCCCGCTCTATGGTGTGGATGAGGCAACCTTTAACGCATGGAAAGACTACGTGGGCGCCTATGGTGGTTTTGCACCTGAGCTTGCTCGTGCAAGTTATGCCGACCTAGGTAGCTTTGAATACGGAACCCACGTGGTAGCCGGCCGTCACGCTTACAGCCCATACCCCACATCAATGTTAGGCGGGACGGCCGGCGGTTTCGTTGGTGCCATGCATGGCGGCACCATCTCCAACAGTTCACACGCCCAGGACACCAAACTTGTCGTGGGAATGCGCGCAGCTGGTGGCTTTGCGGGCGAGATGCAAACCAAGGGCGCTGCTGAGTTTGGCAACGTGAGCCTCTTGGGTGATGCTCTCAGCCTTAACCTTAATGGACTTGTCAGCTTGGTTGATGTCTTTGTACCAGCTGTTTCGACGAGTGGAACAACCGCTTATACGCAAGGCATGAGAATTGGTGCTACCGGTGTGAGTGGAGTGGATGCAGATCATCGCGAAGCTGCACGTCAGGCTGGTGTTGGTTGTGCTGGCGGCTTTGTGGGCGGTTGCTATGGTGGACAAATTGGCATCGCAGATAATGCTTCTCCGGTTGCAGGAAGCATTGCGAGTGGTACGTGGGCACGCGGTCTCAAAGAGGTGAAGGGCACCGAGTGCATTGGCGGCTTTGTTGGCAAGGCAAGTGCCGCCGCAACGCTCAACGCAGACACCGAAAACGCAAGCGACGGTTATCTACAAAAACTTATCGACAAGCTCATCTCAACCCCGAACGACCTTGTCGATGTGCTCGACGCATCGCTTTCTACCATTAAGTATGCTGAGGTCACGGCATCCGATCCAAACTGGGGCATCGTTGTTGACGGCAGTTATACTGACAATGGTGCAACCCATTATGCAGATGTTGCAGGTGGCTTTGCAGGCTCTCTCGATGCAACAGTTGTTGGTCAGAGACATAACGCCGCTGACACCATTCGAGTAGAGAACCTTCGCTCTGTTCTTGGTGGCTACTACGCAGGTGGCTTCTTTGGTTTTGGAAGCGTGGGAAGCCTTGCAGATGTGGGCGGCACCGACATTCTGGGCGGCAGTTCCACCAGCATCTTGAACCTTATCAAGGCAGGAAACATCAGTGTATTGGATGCTTTCCGTACCTATATCTACCATGCACAGGTGACTGGCGTAGCAGACGGTATCCGCATTTACGCAACTGAGCAGGCAGCATCGGGCACTATGACCGCTTATATGGTGAGCGGTGGCGCTGGCGGCTTTGGCGGAGGTCTTCTCAACGGTACGGTTGAAAACTCGAGTGTGAGCGACCTCAACTACATGCTTGCTCCCAACTATGCAGCAGGATTCATTGGCTACATGGGTAAAGACGGTGGCGTTACCGTAGAGCAGGCACAGATTACCGATGACAGCCTCGTGGGTAAGCTCCTGAGTGCCCTTGGTCTTGACCTCGATACCGATGCCATGCTGCTCGACATTGTCGGCTCAACGGTCAAAAACTGCCAAGCTTATGGTTATGGCGACGGCTTTGTTGTTGAGACCACCGAACGACAAGTACCCATTGCCGGAACCGTTGCTCAAGACGACCTCACCGGTAGCTGTGCTGCAGGCTTTACCGGCTTTGCAGACATTTCACAGATGGATGAGTGCACGGTCGAGAACTTCAAATACGCCGTGAGCCCTCAGCTGGCAGCCGGCTTCATTGGTCGCGGTACTGTGTCTTATGTTGGCGATGTTGAAGTGAGCTCAGGGCTTACGTCTGTGGTTGTCTCCATTGTGAATCTGTTGGTTCGTGCTCTGTACCTCGATAAGGCAGAGCAGCTCAACCTCATCAATGCAGACTCTCGCTTCTTGGGACTCAAGCTTCTTGCTGACGGTGATTTGCTCTACGTAAATCTTCTGGGTCTCAAGATTGGCGTCTCCCTCGTGAAAAACGACCCTGAGTATGACCACAGCGATGCTGTCAAGATTACCTTGGGATCTTCGACCATCAAGCTTCCGTGTGACGAGAATGGCATCAAGGGTGAGACCCCCGACATCTCCATCCAACTCATTGAAGGCAACCGTACAACAGTAAAGAATTCCTCGGTAGCAGGAGTGGCTGAAGGCTACGATGTATTTGCGGGCGGCGCTACGCAGGATGCAGACGGAAGCGATGGCCTTGGTTATGCAGGTGGTTTTGAAGCTTACAACGGAAGCGGTTTTCTCTCCCACGACCGCATGGTGCTCTGCGATACCGTTCGCGGAACCGCAGGTAAGGTTGGACCCTTTGTTGGCTACACCGAGATTAACAACCAGAGTCGCCCCGAGAGCTACCTTGAGGGTAGCGACAATGTGTTTCCTATCTATCGCAGTTACGACGCAGCTTACACGCGAGCTCAAACGGCGGCTGGTACCAGCTTTGCTTCGGCTACTGCTGTTAACGCCGATGATACGGCGACTGGCACTGATTGGAATCGCTACGATGTGACCCACTACGCAACCATCAAGGGTCTGTCAGATTTGGCTGGTGCCAAGCAGGCAGGTAGCTCAACAGTCGACCTTGAGGCATACGAGTCAAGTGCCAAAGCGGTGCTCATGGCTGATACTCCTCTGGCCGAGAATACCGCGGGAGATACCGTCAAACCAGCAGAGCTCAAAGACCCCTGTGACGAGACCTTTGACTTGACTATTAACAAGACGTGGAATGACCTCTTCAACATGGGAGAAACCCGTCCTGACTCAATCACGGTCTACATCTATCCCGTCGATGCGGGAACCACCCCTCCCGATGAGCTCGTTGTTGCAGGAACTCCCGATGCAGGAGCAGGTGCTACCTCATCAATCAGGGTAAACCTCGACAATTCCAATTCGCTACTTCCCTTTACGTTGTCGTGGAGCAAAGTAGTTGAGGATTTGCCTGTGGCTTATGAGACAGCAGACGGAGAGATTCACTATTACAAGTATTACGTCTCTGAGCTTGCGGTTGATGGCTATGAGACAACGTATTCGGTGGTGAGCAACACGGCGAGTGTGAATATCACCAACCGTTATGTGGATTCGCTTCTTCCGTACCTCGGTACGGTGGGTGTGAATATGAGCAAGGTACTCGTAGTGGTTGTGGGGTTGGCGCTGCTCTGCCTTGGCGCGATACGTTTGCGCCAGCGCCAGCGGGGCAGCCCGAAAGGAGGTGGTGATGTGGCCACCTAGCAAGCCCCCATGGGGGGCGAAGTAGGAGCACTCATAAGAGTGCACAGTAAGGCGGGTGCGTCTCCCAAAAGACCACTCGAGTAAGAAATGGGAAAAGTTCTACCAAACAAGTTCTACCAATACGAATGGAGTCTGAAATGAAACCGATGGTTAAAAGAGTAGTTGTTGCATTCTTTGCATTCATGCTTGCATTGATTCCTGCGGGAATCGCTCTTGGCGCGGGTACCGGCAAGATTACCGTCGCCGATCCGGGAACTGAAAGCTATCAAGCCTACAAGATTTTTAATGCTACATCTGATACAAACGGTAACGTCACCTACACCGTAGTAGATCCTTGGAAAGATGTTATCTTCAACGCAGATGGCAGCCCCAAAGAAGGTGTTACGGGCCTTCAGCTCAATGGCACCACGGTGGTGAAGGAAAACAGCTTTATTGCTGCTGACTTTGCTGCATTCTTGAAGGACAACATTCCTGCAAGCGCAACTCCAATTACTTTTACAAATGCAACAGCAGAGAATCTTGATTCCGGTTACTACATGGTAGTAAGTTCGCTCGACAACTTCGCTAATCTCCAAGCTCGTGCTGCTCTTACAACTGTGCTTGATAATGAAGTAACCATCCAGAACAAAAACGATATGCCTTTTGATAAGACTGCTGATGACCAAAAGCAAACCAATGTACAGGTTGGCGACACTATTAACTTCAAAATCGAGGGCGTCGTACCTTCCGTCAATGCAGCAGATACCTTCTATGCCTATATCGTGACCGATAAAATGGATGAGGGTCTTACCTTTAACAACGACCTTGAAGTAACCATTGACGGACAGCGTGTTGCGCTTACAACGATTACCGATCCCTCTGCTGGTCTTACTCACGATCACGTTCGCTATGGCGAGAACGGCTACACCTTTGAGCTCTCACTTGATATGGAGGAGCGCGGCAAGAGCAATGTGGGTAATTTGGCAGGCAAGCCTGTTGTTATTACCTATAGCGGCACCGTTAATGCCAATGCTGAGGGTGTTGTGAGCAAGAACTTTGCTCAGCTTGAGTATGGCAATAATCCCAATAACCTTACCGTGAAAGACAGTGAGACTGAGCACTATACATCCAAGCTCGTTATCGACAAGTTCGAGACTGATGCTCCTGAGCAAAAGCTTTCTGGCGCCAAGTTTGTTCTTCAGAACAGCGAAAACAAGTATTACAACCGTGGCACGAACGACGTTATCTCATGGGTGGACAATCAGTCTGCAGCTACCGATTTGACCACCGACACCAACGGTCGCGCTGAGTTTATCGGTCTTGCTGATGGAAACTACAAACTCATCGAGACTGAAGCTCCTGCTGGTTACACCAAGCTGACCAGTCCGATAACGGTTGTGATTAACGGCAAGCCTTCCCTTAATGCAAACAACACCCCAGAGCAGATTGCCATGGATCTCTCCCAGATTGTCTCCGTAAGCAACACCCCCGGAACCTTGATGCCCTCCACCGGTGGCATGGGCACCTATGCCATCTACGGCGTTGCTGCAGCAGCTCTTGCAGGCGTCGCATTCATGCTCATTCGTAGGCGTAGCACCAACTAAGGCGAGTTTTGTGAAACACGGTGTAGGTACGATAGTTGTTACAAACTAACGCTCGTTCCTCACACATACGCGTTACCCAACACGCGTTACCTAACACGATTCAAGCCTCAGTTGTACCCCCATTTCTTGCTCAGCTGAGCTGGGAGCCCTTCGGCTCCCAGCCGGCACGGCAGAGCAAGACTTAGGGACAAAGGAAACATGATAGATGCGAAAGACCGTCTCAAATATCGTAACGGCATTGCTATTGGTAATAGGCATCGGAGCTCTGTTGTATCCCACGCTGAGTGACTGGTGGAACCGCCAACACATGTCAACGGGCGAGGCTGAATACGCCTCCAACATCGACGAGCTTGGCGCAGAAGAACGCCAAGCCATGTGGGACCAAGCGGTTGCCTACAACCAAGGACTTCTCTCCCTGTTGGGAGGAGTAGAGCCCCAGAATATGCCCGTATATGAGGACACCCTTTCGCTCACCGAGCAAGGCATCATGTGTACCTTACATATCCCCAAGATCAAGGCCAACCTCACGGTTCGTCATGGTATGGACGACGGCATGCTACAGACCGACATCGGGCACCTTCCTTCGAGTTCGATGCCGGTAGGAGGTATGGGAACCCACTGCGTATTGATGGGTCACCGTGGTCTTCCGAGTGCGGTGTTATTCACAGACTTGGACGCACTACAAGAAGGCGACCTCTTCATTCTTGATACCTTGAACGTGAAACTCGGTTACGAGATTGACCAGATCTTGACCGTACTACCCAGCGAGGTAGAAGCGCTTGCAATCGACCCCGAGAAGGACCTTTGTACGCTTATTACCTGCACGCCCTATGGTGTGAACTCGCATCGCCTGTTGGTTCGCGGACATAGGGTAGAGCTCACAGAAGATGAGCTGGTCCAGCAGGTACAGGAAGCAGCGTCGGGAATCGATCCGCTCTTTATCATGTTGGGAGTGGCAGGACTCATCCTCATCATCTTCTTGCTCATTGCGCTGCCTAAGCGAAAGAAGAACAACGACGAGCAGGATGAGGTTGTGCAAGACAACGCTGTGCAGGACGGCCCCACGCGGGACAACACTGCTTGGGACAACGGCGTACAGGGCAACTCCACTCAGGACAGCTCCGCTCGGGACAACGGCGTACAGGACAACTCCGCTCGGGACAACGGACAGGACAGCTCCGTACAGCTTGGAACTGAGACAGACGACACAAACAACTGAGCCATGAAACAGGCTTACCTAAGGACTGAGGAGGTGCATGGAGAATGAAACGCAAATCGTTGCCATTAGTGCTTGCGCTCGTAGCTTTTGTTGCTGCGTGCTTCGTGCAGCTTGTCTCGTATAGTCCTGAGGCTCGTGCAGCCTCTTCCGAGGTTAGCCTTACTGTAAGGTTGGAACGTGCACAAACCCCGCTTCCTCATGCACGTTTCTCGATGTATCGGGTTGGTGAGTTTTCAGAGTCGGGTGAGATTCAACTCATCGACGAACTCAAAGGTCGCCTTGTTATTTCAGATGTTCGACAGCAAAAGGGTTGGGCTCAGGCAGCTCAACAGCTTAGCTCGTGGATATCAGAGCTTAAGCTCAAAGCAGCAGCCGTTGACTACACAGATGAAAACGGTGAAATCTTATTCGATCACAACGATGGTGTGACCCGAGGTTTCTACCTCGTGGTAGGGGATGACGTTGAGTATGGCGAGAAAACCTACTCGTCACTGCCATTCTTGATAACGCTTCCCTCGTGGAATCCCGAGGATGAACTCTTGGATTATGATGTGGTGGCAAGTCCTAAACCGGGCGAGAAGGTTAATCCAACAGGTGATGGACAGGAAGATCCAACGACACTTACACCTATCCCTCATGTGATAGGCACTCCGTCTCAGACAAACGGAACTCCCAGTGGATCTTCGTCAGGCTCAACAAATCCGGTGGTCGATTCGCGCGGCGGTACACGAACACCCACGACGGGCGAGCTCTTGGTGATGTGGGCACCATGGTTTGGGCTCGGAATGATTGCGCTTGCCATTGGTTTGCGGATGAGAAACCAGCGCAACTCCTGATAAAGTTTTTGCTGTTTGCGGGTGGGGGCCATCGGTTTGACAAACGAGACTGACCAACTGTTCTAGCAACGCCAAGCCGAACAACTGGTCTAGTAACACCCAGCCGGCCAACTGGTCTAGTAGCCCCAAGCCGGCCAATCGGTCTAGTAACACCCAGCCGACAGAAAAATCAAAGACAAACCAATATAAGCGGCACTCTGTTGGGGTGAGATTCAATTGTGCCCCCCTTGAGGTATACA
>JAFUCQ010000023.1 GCA_017459605.1 Atopobiaceae bacterium | reverse complement strand
GCGAGAAACTCGATACCTGGCCCGACCTTCGCAAGTCACCCGTCTCAAGCAAGATTATGCACGGCATTTGCTCGGGTGCGCCCGGGATTGGCCTTGCGGCGCTTGCCGTCTTGCGCGCATCGGCAGACGGACAAGAGCGCGCATTGGCAGACGAGTTGCTTGCTAGGGCTGATCACGCCTGCTCCACGCTGCCCCTCAATCACCGTGACACGCTTTGCTGCGGCAACGGCTCTCTCGTGGAGTACCTGCTCACGCGTGGGGGCTCGAATGAGGCGGGGCGTGTCCTTGCAGGTATGGTGGCTAGGATGCGGGAGGTCGGCCAATACGTCTTTGTCCATAGGGGCGTCCGGCTCTCAGACGAACCCGATCTCCTAAACGGGCTTGCCGGTGTCGGCCACGAGCTTTTGCGCTTTGCCGACCCTGCGCTTCCCGGTGTGTTCGTGGACTGAGCAGAAAGCCGTCTGAAAGGGGTTGGCTATGGGCAATAACGTCATGTTTTCCGTGTTGTGCGGGATGCTTTGCGCCAAGGGACGTGATGAGGCGCTGCTCGATCATGGCACGGAAGAGGTTCGACAGGCCTTCTCACGCATGATGCCAAAGTCCGACGCCATCGATGCCTACTTTGAGGTCCCTCTTATTGGGAAGCGCGGGATTGACGTGATTTGCTCGCTCGGCGAGCCCGTACTGAAAGAGCACATACCTGATGCCGTCGATGGCGCTTGGTCGGCTGCCCTTGCGTGGTTTTCCGACATCGCTCCGGTGAAGACCGAGAAGGGAAATGTGCAGCTCTTGGCTGAGATGGATTTGGTCTCGGGCATGGCGTCAAGGCTCGGCACCTATCTCATCCAATGTGACCGCGCCGACCTTGTAGGGCCGTATCTCGCTGTTGTGGGAGAGGCCGCTTGGCTCAGTGCGTGGGAATCCTTTTGCACTCGGCTGCCACGCGGCTGGGAGACGACCTACGTGGGACTCTTCCCGGGGCGCGGGGACAACCTTCTGCGTGTGAACGCGCATCCTGCACACGACGGGGCGGTCGGCTTTACGGAGGCGCTTTCGCATCTGGGTCTTGCGGCTAACGAGGAGGCGATCGCCCTCTGCCGCAGCGTTCTCGATAGTTCGTCTGGCTTTGACCTGCAGCTCGATGTGGATGACGGCGGCCAACCTGTCGCCGACTTTGCCTTGGAGGCACGCCTTGAGGGCAAGCTGCTGTCCATGTCTCCTTGGGAGGACGGTCGGGCGCAACGCGTATTTTCTCTCATGGAGGAATCTGGCGCTGCCGATGGACGCTGGTCGACCCTCGAACAGGTGGATATCTCGAAACAGTTGCTGTTGCCCACACCGGACGACCTGCAGACGTGCTCCATGAGCCTCAGGACCTACTCTGCCAAGGTGAGGTTCACAAGTGGTAGGCCTGCTTTAGCCAAGGCTTACCTGCGTGGCGAAGCGCTCTTGTCTGACAATGCGTAAAACACCCAACCGTAATAATTGTTGTCGGTCGAGCTCTCGGAGATCCTCACGGACACGCCCAATCAATCTTACGGCTAGGCATGTCTCCCGACTTAGGCATTGAGCCAGCGGGCTAGGTCATGTACCTCGATTCCCTCGCAGGTGTACATCTCGTGCCTGGTGCGCGCGAGTATCAGCTTGGGATGGGCGTCGTGTATCGAGAGCAACGGCGCGTATTCCCGTTCGAAGGTCGTTTCTGCGCTGATATCGTCGCTCACCTGGATATAGAGCTTCTCAGGCCCCCGCATGGCCACGAAATCGATCTCTTTTTTGTAGAGCACGCCCGCATAGACCTCGCATCCCCTGCGTAGGAGCTCGATTGCCACGATGTTCTCAAGCACCCGCCCGTAGTCCATATTCCTCGTTCCGAGCTTCGCAAAGCGGAAGGCGTGATCCGAAAGGTAGTACTTATGCTGCCTCAGGGAGTTCCTCTGTGCCGTACTCAGCCACGATAGCATCGTATTCTGCAGCAGCGTTGGCGATGCGAGCTCTCAAGTCGTTATATGCGTACAGGCCATCGGTGTTCTTCTCCAGCCCCTCAAAGGATAGCTCTGCGCTCATGGGAGATTCTGTTCCCGAAAGCATGGTTCCTTCACGAAGCTGATTTACGCTCTGATACAGTAGACGTACACGGCCAAACTTCTCGCCGTCCGCATTCGCCCAGCGCTCAAACACGAGCTTGCAGCCAATGGGCGTGCGCATCTCCACCGCTTCGGGAAGTTCGTATTCTTCAACGCCCAGTGCCGCTAAAACGCTTCCCACGTTCGAATCGTGTCCGCACAGGAAAGTAAACACGCGTCCATCGGTATCTAGCTCGTTACCAATTTCAACCAACAGAGGATGTGCCACGTTTGCAGCAACAAGAGGTGCGGTGAAAAGCAGGTCTCCATACACGTCCTTGGGCTTTGCAATGAGTTTCCACTGCTCTTGACTCAGCTCGTGACCAAATGCCGCTTCAGTTGCATTTTCGCTCTCGTAGTACTGCAAAACGAGTGCATCGGAAAGCTGGCATGCCGTTTTGAGCGAACCAGACATAGAGGGCTCTTCGTTAAGTGCGAAGCTTACCTGTGTGTCCGTCGTATCTAAGTTCGTAAGATCTCCCGACTTGTAGGAATCGGATTCGGTGTAGTCCACCACGTCTTCGATGAGCTTATAGGAATCTGCGAGGTCGGCTGCAACACTTCCCATGCCCGAGGCGCCTCCCAAAGTCCCTATTTGCTCGAGAGCAGCCTCGGTGTAAGAGTCAGACAGAAAAGTGGTTGCCGGCGTGAACACAGGGTCCATTGTGTCGTAGTCCACATGTGTCTCGATATCAACGTTTGCCACCGGCAGCATGCCACTTGAGAAATACTGAGCCGTGGCGATGGTGCGCTGCTTTGAATTGGCGTAGAAGCGAACCGCGCCTTCTTCAGGCTGATAGTTCTCGGGAATGAGCTGCTCATGTTCGAGCCACTTGCGCACATACTCGCCCGACATGGTTTCGAGTGCGCCGCCTCTCATACTGAGTTCACTTGCCTCGGAGGTCCAATCAATCCAGGTGTGAGGCGTTGCCATGTCGAGCGCTGATCCCGTGGTAGAAAGCGGAGCGCGAATGTTGTGACGGCTGAGAATTACAACCTGCTCCAACGTGTAGCTATCACCAGGACTGTAGAAGTCTAAGCTCGAGGTAGCAGGTTGCTTGCTCAAGGTAGCAGGCTGCTCGCTCAAGGTAGCGCTGTCCGTATCAGAGCCTTGAGGTAGCTCCGCCGTTTGCGCGCATCCACCTATAAGAAGTGTTGCAGCAAGCATAAGTGCAGTGAGTGTAGAAAGGATTCGCTTCTCGTTCTTCATAGCCTTTACCTTCATCAATCATGAAAACATGCGTCTTTGAGTTTATAGTCGTCCAAGAGTTCTCCGCCCAACAATCAGACATCTTGGACTAAAACATCATCTTAATACTCAGTCAACCTCCGCGTGAGGGCCACCACTTGCCGAATAGAAAACTGCAGCCATATGCCTTCTCGGTATAGACTCTTCGAGAAATCCCTGGCAGGGGAAAGTTCGCTGTTCAAAAGCATTGAGCGGCTCTATGGAGAGGGCGGTGCATGGCTGTGCAGCTCGACTTTAAGATTAAGGAACAGAACTTCTCGGGAGCCACACAACTATATACGGAGCTTCCTGTGCGCACGTATGTGGGCGAGGTAGAGATTTCCTCAGAAGTGGATGGAGATATCCTCCAGAATGCTATGAATGATGTGCTGGAGCGCGCCCCCTACTTTGCAGACGCCCTGGTCGAGCATAATGGTGACTTCTTCTATGCAGAGAACCCACTACCGATGGAGGTGACTAAAGGGGGCCTTCGCACTACGGGTGGCCCCGAGACGAACTACCACAACATCGACGTTACCTACGAGGGCAAGGTGATGAGCTTCTCGATGAACCATGGTCTGTGCGATGGACAGGGACTCAACCTCTTTATCGAAGCTGTAATCAATCGCTATTTCAGCCGTAAGGATGGCGTGGACTATCCAGCAGGCGGCCTGCGTGTACCCGGCCAGCCCGTACTCGATGGCGAGGAAGCCGACGGTATTGCACATCTTGAGCCCATGGAACCCACGCCCGAGATAGAAGCTGTGCTCGCCCAAAGGTATCGGAAGAGCTACGTTCTTCCCGAAGCAGCAGGCGAGCATCTCGGCCACATGCACGTCATGACAGTGCATGTTCCCGTAGATGAGCTTGTTGGCTTTGCACGCTCCTGTGGTTCTTCGCCGGCACCAACACTTGCAACTCTCATGGCCCAGACAGTCTTTTCCGTGCACCCTGAGTGCGACGAGCCCGTGCTTGCCATCATTCCAGCTTCGACTCGAGATGCTCTCGGCGTGCCAAACACTTTTAAGAACGCCGCGGACGGCACTTTTGTCTACTTCGACCAAAACGATGGTGCCACCTTTGCCGAGCGTACAAACGCGGCTCGTGAAGCGTTGCGTGCACAGGTAGCTCCCGACTTCCTCCGCTTCTTGGCAGCAGGTCTGCGCGAGAGAATCGCCAGAACCCAGGGGATGCACAGTTTTGCAGAGAAGCGCAAGGTAATCGATATTACTGGTCTTGGCGAACCACCCATTTTTGTGGACTATATTGACGGTCTCAGAGCAGAAGGCTTCGAGGACCAGGTTGTATCGTTTCGCTATCTCGCCTCTCCCCAGAGGGACAACGCCGAGTGCCTCGGTCTTATGGCCACAGTTATAAACGGCCACTTCGACCTCGCGCTCAATCGTTCCTTTGCAACCGACGTGTACGACAGAGCATTCATTACCACACTCGAGAGCCACGGCATCCCCTTTGAGCGCGGTGCGGAATCGACCTACCTCTCTCCGCGAAACGGACTCATCACCGCGCTCGGGCTGGCATAGGAACCAAGGCAGAAAGGGCAAATAATGGCACTACAACCCGACTTTAAATTCAAGCAGCAGAACTTCAGCGGCATTCCAAACTGTTTTACCGAGAAGCCGCATCGTTGCATTGTGCTTGAAGTAAAACTTGCCTCCGACGTGCAGGGTGAAATTCTACAGGCCGCCGTGGACGATGTTCTTGTTCGTGCGCCTTATTTTGCCGATGCCCTCGCCGAGCATGAAGGCGATTTCTTCTATGCCGAGAACCCCCTGCCTTTCGAGGTGGTAGAAGGCGCTCCGCGATCAGTAGGTGGACCTGAGACTAACTGGCACTGCCTTGATGTGACCTACGAAGGCAACCAGATGTATTTCACGATGTTTCATGGTTTTTGCGATGGTATGGGTCTCAATATGTTCGTCGAAGCTGTCATTAACCGTTACTTCTGTCGAAAGGATGGTGTGGACTACCCAGCAGATGGCTTGCGTGTGCCTGGACAGCCTGTTCTCGAGAGTGAGGAAGCAGACCCCTACAGCACCCCGCATGAATTGCCCGAAGGTTTCGAAATGGACTTTCTGGCCGACAGATTCTGGCGCCTGCCCGAAGTTGATGAGGCGCGTATCGACCACATGCGCGGTGTCAACTTCCGCATCAAAGAATCCGAGCTCATGGAGCTTGTAAAGACCAGCAAGAGCTCTCCTGTAGCCACACTACAGGTGCTCATGGCCGATGCCATCCTCTCCGTGCATCCGGACGCCCCGGAACTCTTTGGTGCACTTGTGCCAACCTCCAACCGTGAGAAGCTCGGCACACCCAACACCTTCAAGAACAGTAATGGAGCACTGCGTCTTCCCTACCAACGCTCCCAGATGGACGAGCTCGACTTTGCAGAGCGCTGCCACCTTTCTCGCCAGCTGCTGCGCGAGGCCAACGACAATGTGACCGCCCGCTTCATGGCAAACGAAACTGGTGAAGCCGTGGCCAAGGCAAGCCAAACCATGCACAGCTATAAGGAGAAACAGGAAGTCCTGAACTTCATCAAGTGGTATAGCAACGACTCATACATGATTGATTACCTTGGAAGCCTCCATTCCAAGGGCTTCGAAAACCAGCTCGTCTCTGTGCGTTACAAGCTCACGCATCTCGAGCCAAACCAGGGTACCCTGTTTCTCATCGTCACAGCAACGGCTGGATTCTTCGACATCGAGATGGCTCGCTCCTGGGAGAGCGACGTGTATGTGGATGCCTTCGCCGAGCAGCTCAAGCGGCGCGGCATTGCCTTTACGCAGGAAACTGAAGACCGCTATCTAAATCCAGAAAACGGTCTTATTCCTGCCCTCGGATACGCATAAGGGCAAGAGAATCCGATGTACGCTATGACCAAGACAGCACCAATGACGGAGAGTCGCGGTCGTGATTGTGGTGCGTACAGCCCTCGAAGACACGATGCTTACAAGAGGGCTGAAAGGTTATTCTGAATACCGCGATAAAGCGCAACGGTGCTTGCTTCCTTTATGTGGTAGGGATGCACATCCTGAGTTGCCTCATGCCGCCCTTGAGCACAAATGGAGACAATCCTGTCGATGTCGCGGCCAAATTCGAACTGCTCCTTCTCGAACTGCTCCTTCTCGAACTGCTCCTTCTTGCTGTAATCCGTCCAACATATCAGTTCACCGTAAACGCTGTTCCTCCAATAGTGATACTTGCAAGCTCATCCACGTCAATCATGGTGTCGAGAATCAGACTTTTGTTGCAGCTTTTGTTGACTACGTCAACGCCTCCGCCAGAGTGGTCTTCCTGAACAACCTCAGTCCCATCTTTCATCGTAAGGGTAATGTCACCCAAATCGAGCAGGCGACTCACTTTGTTCGACATTTCCTCGCTCTCCTGCCCTGAAAGCACTGATTCGTAATCTGCAGACGATTCCACAACGTACCTAAAGTTGAGCGATACGGGAGACACATACAGCTCTGTCATGCTTGCTTCTCCCTGAAGGAGTGAGAACTTTTCGCCATGAACGGGAACCTGCACTGAAAGATCTTCATACTCAATGGAAAAACGAAAGTGCCAAGTTCCGTGAATCTCAAGGTCTACCTCGTCGTCTTTGTTGTAATGGCGAAGTTCGGTGAACTCGGTATCCATAGTCGCACCCGAGATGTTTGCAATGCCACGGTCGGTTAAAAGACTGATACGCTCAACATACTGGATGGCATTATCCTCAGGGTCTTGGTCAAAGAAATATGACTCTCCGCTGGCACCTGTTATGCCCATCGACATCAAGCCAAAACTTGGAGCTGGCATGGTTAAGCCACCTTCCACTGCATAAGGCAAATACGGCGGAGTGCTTGTCTCGACATCAAATGGGGTTCCGTCCTCTTTTTCGATGCTGTAGATAATGGTGTAGCTCGTGCGGTCGCCCAGAATTGCATCGGCCGTGATGGTTATGCCATTGTTGGTAACGCTCGCTCCAAGGGGTCTTCCAATGCGCTCGATAATCTCAGTTTTTGTAGGTTCACCGTTGAAGAGATTGTCGACGAATCGCTCAGCACTTAAGAGACTACCTGTCGCATAAGCGATTCCGCCCAAGCCAAAGAGCACTACCAAAATGATTGCTGCTGCAACTGCAAGAGGAGTGAGTTTTGCGCGCGACGGTGCGCCGCCTTTCTCGCCATGCGGTGGCTGCGTCAGTGTTTGCGCACGTTCCTGCGCCTGTGCACGCTCTTGCGCCAGCATCTCTGATTGACTCGTCACCTCTCCCACCATCTGCGCCTGTGCCTTTTCAGCAAGTTCCTGTGCCATGCGCATCTTTTGCTCCTGCGTGAATGCAAGCTTGTTCATAGAGTCGATATACTTGGTCATGCGTACTCACCTACTAACTCACTTTTGAGAAGCTTTCTTGCCCGAGAAAGCTGCTGGTAAACTGCTTCAACACTTTGGTTGGTAAGCTCTGCGATTTCTTTGGATGAGTAGCCTTCATAGTAACGAAGATAGATAACCTCTCGGTACTTGCTTGGCAGCTGCTCGACACTGCAGTCCACGCTGCTCGAGACAGGTTCAAATTCGTCTCGCTCATCCATAACCTCTAAGTCTTGATCGAGTGTGCGAACCCGCGTGTACCGAGCGCTCTTCAAAAGATCCTTACACGCGTTTGACGTTGCCCTGATAATCCAAGCCTTTTCATGTTCTGATGAGGAAAACTCTATGTCCGAAGTCAAAATCTTGAGCAAAACGTCTTGGCAGATGTCTTCTGCGTCAGCCGTTGACTGAAGGAAGGTGTAGCAGAGCCTCAGAATCATGTCAGAATAGCTGTTTACTAGCCGCTCGGCTTGCTGCTCAGTCGACTTTGCATCGGCAAAAGTTGCTTCTTTACGATATGGCCAGCCATTATCGCTGCTTCCCACCGTCTTTACCCTCCCCTACTTGTCACTTGAACCACTCTAACAGCGCTGCTATCTTTAATACGAATCAGGAAAAGCTTTTCTGACAAACTCTTTGCTCTCTCTTTTCCTCCATTCAAACATGCACGCAGTACATTGAGCTCGTATATCACGGAAGTCTGCTCTTCCCGCCCGCTCTTCCCGTCTGCTCTTCCCACCTGCTCTTCCCGTCAGTTGAGCTGATAGTGACCTCGCTTCAATATGCTATGCTCGACTGCAGGGAGTCAGCTTATCTACCTGCGCTCAGGATGGACACAGCAAACAGGCTTGACTGCTAAGTATCTGGAGGTAAAGCATGGCACGCACAGTAAGCATCGGAGCACAGGGCTTTGAAGAGCTTCGTAAACGCAACAATTTCTATGTTGACAAAACAGCCTTCATTGCTGAGTGGTGGCAATCCGATGATGGAATTACCCTCATCACCCGTCCTCGCCGTTTTGGTAAGACCTTGCTCTTAGATACCGTGCGTTGCTTCTTCTCAACTGAGTTTGCAGAACGTGGAGAAGAGCTCTTTGGAGACTTGGACGTGTGGCAGAACGTAGAGCTCCGTGAGCTCCAAGGGCATATACCTGTCATCTCTTTGAGTTTTTCTGTCATTAAAGAGCCTGATTTTTCTCGAACTATGCAATCAATCAAGAATGTGCTTGCTGTTTCGATTATGCAACACAGCTATTTATTCGACTCAGAACTTGTTTCTGCACATGACAAAGCATCGTTTACCCGAATAGACAATACTATGAGCGATGTCGATGCGTCTCACTCATTGAACTTGCTCTGTCGAATGCTTGAAGCTCACTGGGGCACTAAGCCTATCGTGCTTCTCGACGAATACGACACCCCCATGCAAGCAGCATGGCTGGGAGGATATTGGAATGAGCTTTCTGCATTCATGCGAGTCTTTATGGACGCTACCTTTAAGTCTAATCCTTCACTTGGCAGAGGCCTTATGACAGGGATTACTCGAGTATCTCGAGAGTCCATCTTTTCTGGCCTTAATAACCTTGAGGTTTGTGGTGTGGTTGATGATAAATATCAAGATGCCTTTGGCTTCACAGAGCATGAAGTCTTTACCGCCCTTGATGAGTTTGAGCTGTCAGACAAACGTGACAGGGTAAGAGAGTGGTATGACGGCTTTTGCTTTGGAGGAGTAGAAGGCATCTACAACCCTTGGTCAATTACCAAGTATCTTGATAGAAAGAGATTTGCTCCCTACTGGATGAACACTTCGGATAACGCCCTTGTCGCAGACTTGGTGCGACGAGGAGACACACAGCTCAAGCAAGACTTTGAAGATTTGCTCGAAGGTAATAGTGTTACTCAAAAACCAAACGATCAGCTTGTCTTTTCAGATCTTGAAGCTGATACAGATGCCGTCTGGTCTTTGCTTCTCGCATCGGGATATATTACGCCTGTCAACGACAACGACAAAGAACCCTTAGATCCAAAAGAGCTCAGGCTTACCAACAAAGAGGTTTTTATAGGTTTTGACAGCATGATTGAGCGCTGGTTTGGAAGATCTCGACAAGATTACAACAGCTTTATCAAAGCTATCCTGAGCGCAAACACCGAAGACGCAACAGACTACTTACAAGATGTGACAGATGCCTGTATATCGAGCTTCGATGGTGCAACCAAGACAGCTCAATCCGAACCTGAGCGCTTCTACCACGGACTCGT
>JAFUCQ010000022.1 GCA_017459605.1 Atopobiaceae bacterium | reverse complement strand
TCTCGTCGTCCCACTCGAGGTTCTTGATGTTGAAGACCATGGTACGAGAAGCGTTGGAGTAATCGGTTACATGGACGGCGCCCTTGGTGAGGTTCCAAATCAACCAGGTGTCAACCGTACCAAAGATCAAGTCGCCAGCCTCAGCCTTGGCGCGAGCACCCTCAACGTTCTCAAGAATCCAGTGAATCTTGGAACCAGAGAAGTAAGCGTCAATAACCAGACCGGTCTTCTCGCGGATGCTGTCCACAAGACCCTTGTCCTTGAGGGAGTCGCAGTACTCAGACGTCCTGCGGCACTGCCACACGATAGCGTTGTACACAGGCTCGCCCGTGTTCTTGTCCCACACGATGGTGGTCTCGCGCTGGTTGGTGATGCCGATTGCAGCAATGTCTTCAGCAGTTGCGTTAATCTTCCTCATGGCCTCCTGAGCAACCTCAAGCTGAGTATCCCAAATCTCTTTGGGGTCATGCTCAACCCAGCCCGGCTGCGGGAAGATCTGAGTGAACTCTTTCTGAGCCACGGAGCACATCTCGCCCTTCTCATTGAAGAGGATGCACCTGTTGCTCGTGGTGCCCGCATCCAGTGCCATAACGTACTTAGCCATAAACGCCCTCCTTCTACGAAACACTCTTGCCTATCTTTCGCACAAACGGCATAGTACCGCCTGCACACAAAAACTATATGTTCTTTTTGTCAAGGGTGTCAACCGTGTTTCGGTCAGTGTCATGGACGACTTTTAAGGAAAAGCGCACCCACCTGCGAGTTTCACAGGGCTTTAATTTATCTAAAATTCTGTCGTGATTGTTGAGCGGGAGCCTTTATCAACTTTCAGCAGCGAGGTTCAGCTCGGCAAAAACGCCTCGCTGACCAGCCCAATCAGCCTCAAGCAAGCTTATGCACTCGTCTTTTTCTGTCGCGCTTTCTTCTTTTTAATGCGAATGGGAGCTTCTTCTCCGCGAACGGCAGCTGCGCTGACAATAACCTGAGCCACGCTGTCCTCATCTGGCAAGTCAAACATCGTGTTTTGCAGCACGTTTTCGCAGATTGCACGCAGACCGCGAGCGCCTGTTTTTCTCTCAAGCGCTAAGCGGGCAATCTCTGTCAGAGCGTCGTCTTCAAATTGTAGGTCGACGCCTTCGAGCTTGAATATGCGCTTGTATTGCTTTACCAGAGCATTCTTAGGTGTTGAAAGAATGTCAACGAGGTCTTCTTCTCTCAGCTCCTTGGTAGAGCAAATCACCGGAATCCTGCCCACAAGCTCAGGAATCATGCCAAACTCATGCAAATCCTGTGGGGTAACCGAGCTCATAAGCTCATCGGTTGCGTCTTCGACCTTTTGGGTGAGCTCACTATTGAAGCCCACACCCTTTCTGCCAATGCGGTTGGCTACGATTTTGTCCAAGCCAACAAAGGCTCCGCCACAGATAAACAAGATGTTTGTTGTATCGATTTGAATGAGTTCTTGCTGCGGATGTTTTCTTCCCCCTTGAGGCGGAACACTCGCTACCGTTCCCTCAAGAATCTTGAGCAGCGCCTGCTGCACACCCTCACCCGAGACGTCACGTGTGATAGACAGGTTTTCTGCCTTGCGCGCAATCTTGTCTATCTCATCAACGTAGACGATGCCGAGCTCTGCTCGCTCGACATCGCCATCTGCTGCTGTAATGAGCTTGAGAAGGATATTCTCAACGTCTTCACCTACATAGCCTGCCTCAGTAAGTGTTGTTGCATCCGCTATCGCAAAAGGCAAATCGAGTAGCCGAGCTAAGGTTTGGGCAAGCAGGGTTTTTCCCGTGCCGGTGGGTCCTAAAAGCAATATGTTGCTCTTTGCAAGCTCGACTTCTTCTTCGTCTGCCCCAGCACTTGGCTTTGCACTCTCTCGCACACGTAGATAGTGGTTGTACACAGCCACACTCATTGCACGCTTGGCATCTTCTTGTCCCATGACATATTGAGACAGCGCCTCATAAATCTCTCGCGGCGTTGGTAGGTGTTTGAAGATAGCTGGACTGTCATCGTCTGCTGGATGCGGTTGAGTCATCTGATCGTGAGCAAAAGAGTCGTTAATCATGCTTGAACACGCATCAACGCACTCATCACAGATAAAAACACCGTTTGCCCCATGGACAAGCTTTTGCACTTGGCTTCGGCTTTTACCGCAAAACGAACAATGCGGCTCCATGTCTGTCATCCAACTATCAAAATCGGACATATTACTCCTCTGAGGACTGATCAGAGCGAGATGCAATCACCTTGTCAACAAGGCCGTAATCGCGCGCTTCAATTGCACGCAGGTAATTGTCGCGCTCAGTATCCTCTTGAATACGCTCAATGGGCTGGCCGGTATATTTACTCAAGAGCTCGTTGAGATGCTCGCGAATATACTTGGTTTCGTCAGCCACAATCTGAATGTCTGTCTGCTGGCCTTGCACACCCGAGCTCGGCTGGTGAATGAGCACCATGGAGTTAGGGAGCGCAAGACGCTTGCCCGGTGTACCTGCTGCCAAAAGCACCGCTGCCATAGAGGCTGCCATGCCCACACAGATGGTTGATACATCAGGCTTGATAAAGTTCATGGTGTCGAGGATTCCAAGACCGGCGTAGACCTCGCCTCCAGGAGAGTCAATATACAAGGAGATGTCCTTGTCTGGATCTTGGCTCTCGAGGTGGAGAAGCTGAGCTATGACGAGATTTGCACTCTCGCGCGTAACCGGCTCGCCTAAAAAGACGATACGATCGTTGAGAAGACGCGAGTAGATGTCATAGCTGCGCTCGCCACGCGGAGTCTGCTCGACAACGTAGGGAATCAGCGGAATGTTGGACGGCTGATGCATGTGTCCTCCTTATGATGGTACGTATAGCTTCCATCTAGGGTACCCACTCGAGGCCCAGATGATACCAAACAAAGGTGAGACAATCAGATGCCGATGCTACTTCTCATCGCCTTCTGCGGCCTCATCAGCCTTCTTTGTGCTCGCCTTCTTGGTTGTCTTCTTTTTTGCAGGAGCCTTCTTGGGCTTCTCCTCGGCTGATGCAGCTGCATCATCTGCAGAAGCATCGGCTGCTTTAGCTTTAGTGCTCGCCTTTTTGGTAGTGCTCTTCTTCGCAGTAGCCTTCTTGGGCTTCTTCTCAGCCTCAGGAACCTCTGCCTCATCTGCAGGAGCATCGTCTGCCTTGGCAGCCTTCTTGGACGTGCTCTTCTTCGTTGTTGTCTTTTTCTTGGTTGTCTTCTTGGGCTGTTCTTCTTTGGTCTTTTCGTCTGCAGCCTCTTTGGCCTTGGCGGCTTCGTCGACCTCGACCACACTCACATGCTCGACGAGCCACTCGAGCGCCTTGGTGCGCCTGATGCCCTCACGAACAGCTGGCATCTGGCCGCTGCCCATGAACTCCTCGATAGCTGCCTCGGGGTCATCGGGACGAGCGTTTGCAAACTGCTCGCGCACATCGTCTTCTGTTGCCTCAAGACCGAGGTCTTTGGCAAGCACGTCGAGTGCGAGTGTTTGACGAGAGCGCTCACGAGCTTGCTCGCGAGTGTCTGCCAAGAAGTCATCAACGCTGATGCCTTGCATTTGCAGATATCCGTCAAGCGTCATTCCCTGCATGGCAAGCTGCTGGAAGAGATTCTGGGTAATCTCATTGAAGATCTGTGCCTGATAGTTCTCGGGGACCTCATCAATCTCAAGGAGCTCGCCAAGAGCAGCTACCGCACGGTTTTCTTTCATCGTAGGCAGACGGCGTGCTTTGTCCTGCTCAATCTCGTTGGTGAGTGCATGGCGAAGCTCGTCGACGGTGTTAAAGCCAAAGCCCTTGTTAGCCAACTCATCGGTGAGCTCAGGGATGACCTTCTCTTTGATGGCATTAAGGGTGACTTTTGCCTTGCGGGTAACGCTGTGGTCGTGGTCTGCGTGATTGTGGGTCTCGGTCCACTCAATCTCTTTGACGTCACCTTTTTTCATGCCAATGAGCTGATCGTCAAACTCATCAGGCATGCCTTGACCGTCGAGCATCATCATGCGGTTTTGGCCAACGATGGCACCTGCATCCTCGATGTCTTCTACGTCAAGCGAGCAGATATCACCCTTTACGAGCTCACGATCTTCTGCAATGTCCTCGTAGCTCACCTGATAGGCCAGCAGCTGATCAATCTCGCGGTCAATCTCTGCATCTGTTGCCGTAGCTGGAGGAAGCTCAATGGAGATGTTGTTGTAGTCTGCAAGTGTGCAATCAGGGCTTACCTCAATGGTAGCCTCGATTAGATACTCTGCACCCTCCTCGACCAGCTTGGGATCTTCTTCTCCCTCGCTGTACTTGGGCTGGGATACCGGTACCACATCGAGCTCGTTGAGCATGAGGGGCTCTACCGCATTAAGAATCTCGTTGGTAGCCTGTGCCAAAATGTATTCACGGCCAACCATGCTATCAATCACAGGACGAGGGGCACGACCTTTACGGAAACCCTGGAAGCGATAGTTGTTTGCCGTGTCCTTATAGGCCTTCGCAATGGCTGCGTTGACATCGGCGGCATCTACAGTGACCTTGGCTGCGAGTTTGCCACTTTCTGGCTTCTCGGCGCTGACAGTGATCTTCAAGCTTCCTCCTGTGTCTCGTGGCAGTGGCACTTGGGCTCACTACCAAAATGTGCTTGTGCGTACATCTGTGGTGCGGGCGAAAGGACTCGAACCTTCACGGGGCTTGCCCACTGGAACCTAAATCCAGCGCGTCTACCAATTCCGCCACGCCCGCACGACAAAGACATAGCCCACCTATAATAACAAAACCCAGCTCGTATATAGTTCTCAGTATTCTTTTATGTAGAGTAACGTTTTGTAGGGTCGCGCAGGGCTATGCCCTATGCACCTAAGCCCTATCCACCTAAGCCCTACTCACCTATGCCCTACTCACCTATGCCCTACTCACGAGAACTTCTTTGCCACGGAAGGCCATACCATACGAAAGAATATGTTCTGCTGATACGCCCCGCTCGATAAGAGCGGTAGCGTACGCGCGCTCCTTAATCTGGGCGAGAGCTCGCTCGACCGTATCTTGAAGGGTGGTTTCCTCATCGGGGTCAAAGACTTTGAACTCAATAATTACTGCCGGACGTGCCGATGTTGCGCCATTCAAAGGCACCAGCATAATGTCGTATCTACCCCAGCCGCTTTCTCGGTTAGATTCCACCGTGTAGAGACCGCGCAGTTTAGCAAGCATACCAAGCACAAGTCCGTGATAGAAACGTTCGGGTTGGCTTTCTGCAGTCTTGGTGGCCCCATCGAAGCTCGAGATACAGGCTAGCGTGACATCTGACAGATAGTGATTGGCGGCTTTTACATCTCCTTTGAGGACAGCTCCAATAAAGTCGTCGTAGTCCTCTTCAGACATGCCAAACCATCGACTAATCATATCGTCAAAACCCAGTTGAACTTCGTAGTTAGTAAGCTTGAGCGAAAGCTCATTGGTAGCATTTTCAGGGACTTCTCCTGTCGTGGTGAGATAACCCGAGGCAAGCAAAAGACCCCACACAGCATCTGGCTTTGATGAGAGGTCTGAGAAGACGATTTGGTCGCTAACCTGCCTCGTGACTATGTCCCCTGCCAGCAGCGTTTCAAAATCCTTCTTGAGAGCTGAGCTTCCCTGTCGAACCACATCTGCTGCTAAAGCATTACTTGACGTATTCATCCAATAGGGCTGAAGCTTATGCTCTTTAAGAAGACATGTAATTGACCAAGGATTGTAAATACCATTTAATCCACCAAATCTAAAGCCGTCATACCATGCTTTAATATCAGAAAGCTGATTGCTCATATCAAACTCCACAAGTATGCTTTTTACCTCATCTTCTGTGAAGCCAAATGAGCTTTGATAGGCATCCGACGATACGGTAAGTACCCGCAGATTGTTCAGATCAGAAAACATTGATTCTCGACTGACTCGCGTAATCCCTGTCATGAGAGCTCGCCCCAGACTTGGATTAGATTTGAAGGTTGAATTCATGAGCGATCTCATGAAACTACTCATCTCATCCCAGTAACCTCCTACCCAAGCTTCTTGCATGGGTGTATCGTACTCATCGAGAAGTACGATGGGCTTGGTTCCCCAGTGGGCATAAAGCGCTCGGCACAGCAATTGAAGAGCGCGAGCAGCTGTCACATCATCCATATTGTCTGAAACCCGCGTTAGTGCAGACTGATCGTCACGACTTACCTTGTCAGATTCCAAAAGATAGCGATGCCGAGTTGTTTCAACGCGAAGGTTAATCCGAATCCCAGACATGGCATCTTTGTAATTGCTTGATTTAATATCCGCAAAAGATATAGAGACAACTGGTATTGTCCCTTGGAGCTTTTGCATCTTCGGGTCTTGCCATACATCAAGACCACCAAACAACTCTTCTCCCCTACCCGCAAACTCTGTTGAGAAAAAGCAACGAACGGTATCGAGATTCAGGGTCTTGCCAAAGCGACGAGGACGACAGATGAGCGTCACATCATCATGTGAGTTCCACCAGTCGCTCATGAAACCCGTTTTGTCAACATAAAACAGGTTGTTCTTGCGAATGTTTTCGAAGCCTTGTGCTCCTATGCTGACAGTTCGGGCCATCTATCTCTCCTACTCAGCTTGAGCTCATGCGCGGTGCTCTTATGACTTGACTACACTTGGATGCTCTGTCAACTGGATGGCTCATGTTATTGACGTCCACCTCTCTAGTCTCATCAATAATAATGCCAAACGCTTCTTCTAATCGACTTTTCTTTTCATTCGCTTCAAGGTCGTCGGCAAACAGCAGAATCATGCCCAATCAGAACGTCTTTGGATGATATCTGGCTCCTATCTTGAGAATCACTAACGCACAGTGGAGCCAAATAACCAAGATGGGCTACATATGAAAGGAGCGCGCCTCACATAAGACGCGCTCCTTGGTGTTGAGCCTCTGTGCGGGAATCCCAGTGGGAAACCCTGTGTGGGAGGGGGCTATTCAAAACCCCCATCCCGAGGTGTTGAAATTAGTTCTCACGAACCTTACGAGCAGCCACGAGGACGAGAAGTCCTGCCACAGCCATACCACCCATAAGGGCGAGGTTGGTTGCGTCGCCAGTCTTGGCCGTAGCCGTACGAGCAACGGTGGTAGCACCAGTCGTGGTTGTGGTCTGAGTCGGGGTCGTGGGTGCTGGGGTGGTTGTAGTCGTAGGTGTGGTCGGAGTAGGTGTGGTCGGAGTAGGTGTGCTCGGGGTAGGAGTCGTGGGAGTGTCAGGCGTGGGCTTTTCGGGCTCAGTCGGCTCCTCAGGAACCTCCGGCTCAGTCTCGTTCTTGAAGACGTAGTCAGCAGCCTCGAGCTCGACGGCAGAATCTGCCTTGGTAATCCACCACTCAGCGAGCGTCTCGGTACCCTTGCGATAGATGTGGACATGCAGCGTGTAGACCGTCTGGTCGTAGATGATTCCCTTGGTATCTGAGGGGATAACCTCAGAGACGCTAAAGAGGTAGTCACCAGGCTGCTTAATCTCGATATCCTTGAAGCTTACCTGTCCATTGGCGTCGTTTGCAGCCTTGAACTCCATACCCTTAGCATTCTCAGAGATGCCTACAAGGACGAAGTTGAACTTACCAGCCTCAGTGACAATCTTGTCGTCGAGAGTCTTGGTGAAGGTCAGGTCAAACTTGTTGGTGGTGTAGTTGCGGTTAGGATTGTCGGGCTCATAGGGCTCTTCATTGATGGGCTTGTAGACATAGATGACCTCAAGGGTGCCCGGAGCAATGGTCTTGCCATTGGCCTCGGCTGAAGCGTCGTCCATCTTCACGAACTCGTAGCCGTCAAATTCCTTCTGAGTAGTGGTGTAGTCAGTGCCCGCGGGAACGTCACGCTGAACGTCAGACCAGTCCTCAAGGATGGTGCCGTCTTCGGTGATGTACTTGACGATGACAGAACCAACAGGCTCGACAACAGGCTTGTAGACATAGATGACCTCAAGGGTGCCCGGAGCAATGGTCTTGCCATTGGCCTCGGCTGAAGTATCGTCCATCTTTACGAACTCATAGCCTTCGAAGGTCTTCTGCTCGGTGGTGTAATCGGTAACAGCGGGAACGTCACTCTGAACGTCAGACCAGTCCTCAAGGATGGTGCCATCTTCGGTGATGTACTTGACGATGACAGAACCAACGGGCGGAGGCGTAACAAGAACCTCGTTAGTGACATTAGGCGTACCGTCAATGGTGACAGTGGCCTTGTTGGGCACCTGCTCGTCGTTGCCATAAGCCTCGATGAGCTGAGCATCGGTCACGCCATCGCGGAGCTTAGCATTGATAGTGAGGGTAACGGTCTGAGTAGCAAGGCTTGTAGCATCAGCGATGGTTGCAGTTACAACTTGGCCGTCTACCTTAACCTCAGCACCCGGCACGTTGAGGGTAGGCATGCCCACAACCTCAAGAACGTCTTCGAGCGTATCGGAGAAGACCACATTCACAGCGCCGCCGGGGATGACCTGGCTGACGGTGTAGGTGAAGACCTCAGGACGGGTCTCGAGGGAGACGAGCTCCTTC
>JAFUCQ010000021.1 GCA_017459605.1 Atopobiaceae bacterium | reverse complement strand
GTAAAGCCAAAAGCCGTCTGATACTTCTCGTCGAGCACTCCGCAAACCTCGAGGTTGTTGAGTCCTGAAAAGATAGACTCACGAGAGATGCGGGTGATGCCGCTCATAAGAGCTCGGTCAAGGGCTGGGTTGGTTTTGAAACTCGAATCCATGAATGTTCTCATGAAGATAGAAAGCTCATCCCAAAAGCCTCCCAACCAGGCTGCCTGCATGGGGGTGTCGTATTCATCGAGCAGAACAATGGGCTTTCGTCCCCAATGAGCCTCAAGAGCTTGACAGAGCTGAGGGACAGCATCGATTGCTGTCATCGTATCCATATCATCTGCAACAGAAGCAAGAAAGTCTCGCGTTGACTCCTCTACAGCAGGAGAATCAAATAGGTACTTATGATTTCTGACCTCTATACGCAAGATCCGCTTAATGAGGATGAGTGTCTCGTCTACTGTGGCAGTCTTGACCTTCGAAAAACTGAGTGAAACAACCGGCACTGCTCCTTGAAGCTGGCGCATCTCTGGGTCGTCCCAGACAGCAAGCCCGCCAAAGAGCTCCTCGCCACGCTCTGCAAACTCAGTCGAGAAAAAGCAACGGACAGTATCGAGCATGAGTGTCTTTCCAAAGCGGCGAGGACGGGTGATAAGGGTAACGGAATCATCCGATTGCCACCAATCAGCAATGAAGGCCGTCTTGTCCACATAAAAGTTGTTGCGAGTGCGCAGCTCTTCAAACCCTTGTGCACCAATGCTGACAACGCGTGCCATTACAAAACACCCCTATGTGCTATGTGGTGCTTCATGGCCAATCACTCTCCTAGCTTGTGTGGATTAGGAACACGGCTGGATAACCCACATCTCGAGAATACCACAGTTCATGCATGGTTTATCAGTGGTGCAGAAGCAGCATCACCAGCGCCAACTGAATCGGACTGAATCGGACTGAATCGGATGTAACGACAATATGTTGTGTTTATATTATGAATATATATTGTTTATAGTATTATATTAAGTTTATACTTATAACACCTATATGAGTTCTGATACTTTCCAAAAGACCTGTGAATCAACTAGGGGTTCATGCATACCATGACTTCTGTGCCAAAGCTCAGGACTGAGATGCCGCGTTACTCGTGAGCGCCAGCTGCTCCTCTGGGTTTTTCCTTGCACGAGGGTGCCGGTATAGACCTCATTACGCAAAATTCTCAGCACCGTTTTGGCATGCCAACGAGGAGCATCGCCAATAAAGCTGCTGGCATACGCTTGCCCATGGGCTTGTCGATATGCTGCAGGACTTGCAACTTCACGCTTATTGAGGATGCGGGCAATCTCAGACGCACTTTTGCCCTCAAGTCGCCAGGAAAAAATGCAGCGCACCACAGCAGAAGCCTCTTCATCAACAATGAGCTGATGCTTGTTGGCGGGATTTTTCTTATATCCATAGGGTGCCCAATTTGCAACACACTCACCGCGCTCTCGCTTGGCGGCCAAGCTGGTTCGCACCTTTTCTGAAGTTACCATGACATGCATCTCATTCATGAGGTTTTTGACTGGCAGCAGAATTGCCATGTTTTGGTCGTAGTCTTCCATACTGTCAAATGAATCTGCAATGGAAAAGAGTCGTACCCCAAGGCGAGGGAGCTCTCGCTCAATAAGCACCCCGCAATCCAGATATGAGCGGCCAAAACGTGAGAGATCCTTCACAATAATGGTGTTAATCTCACCACTTTTGGCAAGCTCCATCATCTGTTCAAAGCCAGGTCGGTCAAAGGTGGAACCAGAGTATCCATCATCCGCAAAAAAACCGAGGAGCTCTACGTAAGAGTGCTGGGCTGCCCAGTCTTCTATCAGGTGTTTTTGGCTCTGAATGGACCCGCTTTCTGCTCCCATTTCATCCTCACGAGACAAGCGCACGTATCCAACAGCCTTCCAGATATTGCTTGAGCGTGTTTGTGCTTTGCGAGATGTTTGCTCGGCGTACAACACAGACTGATTCTTAATCGTAGGCATGATATTCTCCTCTCTCAAAAGATTGAACGCACGATTGTAATGCGCATTTTAGGAGTAATGATGATTAGCGCTATACTGTGGTGACGAAGGTAGCTATGTCTGATGAGCTGATGCATGCGTACTGTGCACTTGTATATGTGACCGAGCTGCCTCTGTGACATGGACCTTGCGTTAAGGAGACGCCAATGACCGAAACTGCGCCAATGCACCTAGAGACCGTGCCACTTGATGAACTTCTTGACCATCCCGACAATGACTACCCCGTTCGTGAAGAAGAGCTGCAGGACCTGCTTGAGTCAATTCGACGCGATGGCTTGGCGCAGCTTCCTCTGGTGAGAAGCATTGAGCTTGAAGACGGTCGTGAAATGCTACAAATTTTGTCTGGCCACAGGCGCGTTGAGTGCTTTAGACGCTTGGGCAAAGAAGATCCCGAGCACTACTCGACCATTCCGGTAAACGTCATCTCAGATTGTTCTGATGAACATGCTCTCATTTTGCTTGACATCTCAAACTTGATGGTGAGACAGTTGAGTCCCACCGAGCGAGCAAAGCGTTTTGAGCGTCTCTGGAAAACAGTGCCTGAGCTGCGCAAAAAAACTCCCGAACTCAAGGGTGTAAGGTCGAGTCAGATTATCGCTGATACCATAACGCGCGAGACGGGTCAGTCGATCTCTCGGGCAAGCGTTGACAGGGCACTTGCAGCTGGAAGGCGTGCTCAAGAGGTCGAGCAGCTGGTAGAAGACAATTCCGAGAATCTCTACAAAGGTTGGCTCAACGAGTTTAAAATTCGCGAGGGTTTTTTGCCCGAGACAGTAACCGAGATTTCGAGCATGGATGAGTCTACTCAACAACTCTTATACGCCGATTACCAGCGAAAAGAAAAGAGTCCACAAAAGATGGCCCGCCACCTCAAGCGACAGCACGAAAAAACAGATATCGATGTTGAGCATTCGCTCGACGGAATTATCAAGACATTGGACACAATCTCAGCTTGGAAGAAGAAGTACGGTGTGGCGGTGGATACCTATCGAGTGAAGTACATTCGCAACCAACTAACTAAGCTCACGCGTACGTAAGCGTGGAGCCGGGGTCTACGATGGCTGTTAGATCCTCAGGTACTCAGGTACTCAGCTGCTCAACTACTCAGTTGTTCAGACCCTCAGGCTTTCATGGCAAAAGATAGCTCACCTCAAAAGTTCCGCGCTGACGGCTATCACTTGAGCACCACCAGTGCTTCTTTACCCTTGAATGCAATGCCATAGCTCAAGATTTGTTCTGCCGTAAAGCCACGCTCGACAAGTGTGGTTGCGTAGACCTTCTCCTCAATTTGGACGAGGGCTCTCTCAGCTGTGTCTTCAAGAGTGGATTCTCTCCTGGCATCAAAGACCTTGAACTCGATGATGATTGCAGGGTCTTTGTGGTTATTGTCTACTGGAACGAGCAATACATCGCAGCGTCCCCGTCCGCTTTCTCGGTTGGACTCCACCGTGTAGCGTCCTCGAAGTGATACCAAAAGCCCGAGTACAAGTCCGTGATAGAAGCGCTCAGGCTCTGACTCAGCGGTCTTTGTAGCCCCATCAAAGCTTGACATGCATGAGAGGGTAATGTCGTTCAGGTCATCCGTTGCATCCTCTGCATTTGCTGACAAGATGGATGAGACAAAGCCGTTGTAGTATTCTCGCTCTCGCCCAAACCATCGATTGATTTGATCATCAAAGCCAAGCATGACTTCTTTGTTGGTAATTTTGAGTTTCTTTGGGCTTCTT
>JAFUCQ010000020.1 GCA_017459605.1 Atopobiaceae bacterium | reverse complement strand
GGGCCTCTTGTTCATCTTTGAAACGTCCCGTTGCGTGACTTATTTTGAACTGCTCACCAGAATGCTCAGCAATACCGTTGATTTGCCAGTAGTCTTCTGGCACAAAGCTCTGGCGCTCACGCTCACGCTCAACCACAAGGGCAAGCGTCGGCGTCTGAACACGACCCGCCGAGCGCGTATTTCCAAAGCCGCCAAACTTTGCCATGGTGAGATAGCGCGTGAGCGCTGCTCCCCAAATGAGGTCGATGTACTGGCGGCTCTCCCCTGCGTCAGCTAAGTTTTGGTCGAGCTCAACGAGATTTGAAAAAGCGTGGTCTATCTCGGCTTTCGTAAAAGCAGAATAGCGTGCACGCGAAATGGGCAAGTCTGGTGCTACCTCTTGAATCTGACGCAAGGCATCCGAGCCAATAAGCTCGCCCTCACGGTCAAAGTCGGTGCCAATGATGGCCGAGTCCGCCTTTTTGGCAAGGTTTTTCAGGGCACGAATAATCTCTCGCTCGGCTGGCTCTTTGAGCACCGGTGCCCACACTAGATACGGAAGGCTCGGAACCTTCCAACCTTTGATGTCGATACCGTCTGCCAAGAAGGGCTTACGGCGACTCTCATAGGGCGGACGGGCAAGACCATCGGGAATATCGGCAGGCAACATCTCGCCTTCTGCACTTACCCCATACCAGCCCTGCTTTTTGTCAAAGTGCAGCTCTGGTGGAAAATCGAGCTTGAGGATGTGACCACGCAGGCCAATCGTGACCCACTCTTCACCGTCTTTTTCAAAGCGATAGACCGGCGTGTTATAGACCTTGTCCGCCTTGGGTTTGCCAACTGCGAGCAAGCGGGCAATCTGTTGAGCGGCATCATTTTTCTCGGTGACAACGAGCTTCAATGCTATGAACTCCTTCTTGCAGTATTAGCTGAGGTCACGTTCTTCGTACTGCTGACGCGTCCACTTGAGGGCTTCTTTGCCATCACGAGCGGAAATAACAGCACGGGCTACAGCAAGAGCAACCTCATACAGTGATACGAGTGCTGCAAACATGAGCAACATGGTAACAGGGCTTGCGTCTGGAGTAACGACACCAGACAACAAAAGCAAACCAACATAGACGTAGCGCCAGTTTTTCCTGAAGCTACTGTACGGTACAACGTGCAGAATTGATAGGTAGAAAATCACCAGTGGCAGCTCAAAGGCAATGCCAAATCCAACCTCGAGCAGCATTTCAATGTTGAGATAGTCCTCAGCATTGACAAGTACATTTGCAAAGCCTTCTGTTTGGTCAATCATCCAGCCAAACGCTGCTCGCTGAATAACGATATAGCAAAATATCATGCCAAAGAAAAAGAGGGCAACCATCGCCGCTACGGTAGGTACAACCCAACGTTTTTCACTCGGTTTGAGTGCCGGCAAGAAAAAGCCCAAAAATTCCCAGAGTAACAAGGGTGTACAAACAATAAATGCCGAGAAAAACGCGACTTTGAAACGAATGGTAAAGCCACCGAGCAACGTCACAATGGTGAGGTCTGCATCGGGCGGAAGCACTGCTCGAACAGGATCAAACAGAATGTCAATTATCGTTGGCGTTGCTGCATACATAACAATTGCGCACAGCAATAAAGACACCACAACAATGGTCACTCGGCGTCTTAGCTCTCCCAAGTGGTCAAGCAAGGGCATGCGTGCTGGTCCTACTGGCATACGTTTTGGGCTCTGAGGCACGAAAACCTACTCTGCCCCTGCCTCCTCTCGTGTATCAGTAGACAGAGCCGTTGGCTCTTCAGAAGCTTTCTGTGCAGGTGATGCGAGTCCATAGAGGGCCGCAGCACTGGTCGGTGATGGTGTTTCAACAGCTGGCGTATTCTCGGTAGCTGCTGGGGGTTTATCAGAGCGAAGCTGCTCTGAGCTTTGCTCGGAGGTCTCAGAAGCTGCATCTGATGGCGTGCTCTGTGAAGACGCCTCGTTACTCTCAGCATCTTGCTTTGCTGCCTCGGCCTCTGCCTTGAGGCGAGCGCGGCGCTCAGCGAAACTCTCTTTTTTCTCAGGAGCTGCACCGCTTGCATCTGCATCAGATGCTGGGTTGTCACTCGTGGTCTCGTCGTCGATGTCTGCATCTTGCGACATGGCTTTGCGCCTGCGCACCAAAGCCTCTGGGTCATCTGCGGCTTTGTTGATAGGGTCGACTATCTCGGTTTGGACAACCTTTGTAAAGCCCTCTTGAGCTTCACGGAATTGCCTCAACGCGCGACCGATAGTCCTCCCCATACCCGGCAGCTTATCGGGCCCAAACAGCATAAAGGCGAAGAGCAAAATGATGACGAGCTCTGTTTCACCTATTCCGAACACGAACAAACCTCCTCGCATACGCGAAGGTCACGAGACGCTTTGCAGCCTACTCTTCTGACTCACGATTCTGTAGATTGAGCTCCTCGTCAACACCAAGAAGCGAAAGGACACGGGCGACATTTCGCTGCGGCTTAATGAGCGATAGCGTAGCCTGAGCCTCGCGAGCTCGATGTGCGGCTGCTACAAGCACACCAATTCCCGTTGAATCGATATAGGAAACCTCGTCCATGTGAAGCTCAATGTGAGCAGGCTTTGCCTCGAATGCCTCGTCGATAACATCTCGCAGCTCAGAGGCACAACTCACATCTACCTCACCGAGAACATCAATGTGCTGGGTATCACCATCAGGACGAATACTCACGTTGAGAGAGTCCATGGGATTCCTTTCTTTTCTGCGCTGACTTAGACTTCACGACGCATTAGTTGGTCGAAGTGCCTGATGCGCTTTCAAGTGTGTTGGTTAGATCTTGGACGCTTTGGGTGCTCGCATCGCTTGCCTCTGAGGTCTCGTTCTCGCTGTCTACGAGGCTCTGAATACGGCTCTCTGCGTAGGCTTTAATGTTTGCCGAGCCATCGGAGTCTGCTGCAGCTGCCTTGGTATAGGCTTGCTTGGCCTCGTCGGTCTTGCCTTGGTTCTCATACAGCGAGCCAAGCTGCGCCCAGACGTTGGGATAGTCGCTTGCCTTGTTGCCAAGCTCTTCGAGAGCCTTTATAGCAGCGTCGGTCTCACCCTTGTAATACTGTGCCATTGCACGGTTGAGGCGAACTGAATTGGCATCGTTGAGCTCGAGGTATTGGTCGTAGTAGCCAATGGCCTTGTCGAGCAGCTCATTGACATGTGTGGTGTCCTCGTCTGTTGTGGCATAGCTCGAAGCGTTGACACCCCACTGATAGTAGTCATTAGCGACATTAATCAGTGACGGCAGGTCTTTGGGATCACTTGCAAGCTTTGTCTCAAGGTCGCTCACCAAGCTGGAGTACGCACTGTCGAGCGTCTCCATTGAGTTGATGGTGGTTTGTGTTGCTTGTGTTGTCTCAGTGGCATCTGTGGTGGCACTTTGCTCAGTCGCTTGGCTTGACTCAAGATCTACGGTCTCTTGCACCTGACCCTGTCCTGCGTTGTCTGCAAAGATGGCTGACAGCGACGGAAGCATCATCGAGAGCGCCAGCAAGAACGAGAAGATAATTGCCAGAGCTGCAATGAGGCGCGTGCGGTTTTGCTTTTTTTGCTCGGCCTTGGTAAGAAGACCCTGCTTGGCGAGCTTGGCATCCTCTTCATAGCGCTTTCTACGTGCAGCCTGTGCCTGCTTGTTGACCTTTTGTCCTTGCTTGTTAGCCATTGACGAACAACCTCCATATCTTGTGGCCTTGTGGCCTAACTCACGTGTTACAGCGTTGCCTGCTGACAACTCCTTGTTTGTAGACTATACGTGCTGCCCAGTGTAGTGGGCAAGACGCATACGCTGTCACATTCTACAGAAAAAGAACGCTTAAAGGCAGCACATATCACAAGCCACATGGATAGGCACGGTTTGTACACTTTATCTTCAGCAAGGCGCTTATGGTTTGCATGCGTTCAACACCCACTGAGCGCAGGCACACGCAAGCACGCGCAAGGCTTTTAGCCTCGACGCTCGAGCTCTAAACGAAGTGCGACCACTTAACCTCGACGCTCGAGCTCCAAACGAAGCGCGACCACTTAGCCTCGACGCTCAAGCTCCAAACGAAGCGCGACCATCTTGACGCACAGCACAAATACCTCAAGGGCTGCGTCAAGCTCATCGAGCGATGGGTAGGTTGGCGCTATGCGGATGTTTGAATCGTGAGGATCGTTTCCAGAAGGCCAGGTAGCACCTGCTCCTGTGAGCGTCACACCCAGCTCAGCTGCAGCTCGCACGATTGCTTGTGCAGAACCTTCGGGCCCCTCAAAAGAAACAAAATAGCCGCCACGAGGATGAGTCCATGTTGCAATGCCTAATTCTCCCAAAGCCTCGCTCAAGCGCTTCTCGACAAGCTCAAAGCGCGGACGCAAAAGCTCGGCATGCTTTTTCATGTGCTGAGACACCGCGTCTACATCTGGCAAAAAGCGCACATGAGCAAGCTGCACCATCTTGTTAGGGCACACACGCCTAAGCGCCAACGAGCGCTCGTACCACGCACGGTCAACCATTGAGGAAGCAAGCCAAGAGATACCCGAGCCCGGGAACGTGAGCTTAGACGTCGATGCAAACTCAAACACCAGACCATCTCGCTCAGTGTCATCACCATTACTATCAATCACATCAAAGATGTTGGTGAGCTCGTCTCCCTCGTCATAGAGGTGATGGACGATGTAGGCGTTATCCCAAAAGATGCGAAAGTCAGGTGCTGCAGGTTTAAGAGCGGCAAAGCGGCGAACAACCTCATCAGAATAGGTAATGCCGGTGGGGTTGGCATATTTTGGAACACACCAGATTCCCTTGACCGATGCATCTGTTTCCACCATGCGGCAGACTTCATCCATGTCAGGGCCATCATCGTTCATGGCAACGGGAACATTTTCAAAACCAAAGTGCTCAGTGATGGCAAAATGGCGATCATAGCCCGGAACTGGACACAAAAACTTGAGTTGCCCCTGCTCTGACCACGGCTTTTCTCCAGAGATACCGTGTGACCAGATGGCGCTGATGATGTTGTACATAATCTCGAGCGAAGCAGAGTTTTCCACAATGACCTGCTCGTAGGGTACGCCAAGCAGGTCTGCACCAAGCTTGCGAGCTGTTGGCAGACCATCAGACACGCCATAGTTAGAGGCATCGACCCCATCATCTGTTAGATCTGAGTCTGAGGCGAGAATATCGAGCATGGGACGAGAGAGGTTGATTTGGTCTTTGTTTGGTTTTCCGCGTGCCATATCAAGACGCAACAACTTGGAAGCCAAGACTTCTGCCTCGTGGTCGAGAGCATCCTTTGTTGCCTGTAGCTCTGCATCATCCATCATGCGGTAGACGTTTGCCATAGCTCATCCTCTCCTGTTGTGCAGCGCTCAGCTTTGTGGCGCTTTCTCTTTGCTGCTCTGTGTGCTTCTCTGTAGCCCTGTGTCGCACTATGCAGCTTTGTGGCTCTTGTAGCTTTGTGTCGCTTAGTTAGCTCGCTCACAAAGTATAAGGCCACTGCCGCATCATATCCTGCTAAGATGGTCTCATGTCACAGTATCCTAACAGCCACAGCCCCAAGAGGCCCAACGACGCTCGCTCAGACGAATTCGGTGAGCTGCAGGGTGTTGTTGACTCGGTTTTCTCGGCAAACCAGCGCATGGTTTCTCGCCTTGACGTCATCATTTGTGCCGAGGCGAACGATTTGAGCGACGATTTGCTTGAGGTTGTGGGCTTGCTTCCACCGGGACACTACACACGTGCGCGGCTCTGCGACCAGCTCAACTCAACCATTGCCGCTCGCGGCTGGGGCAGAAGCCACGGCATCGTGAGCTAGCGTGTGTGCTTGAATGAGCTCGGCTCAAGCTGTTTATCGGTTTTGTCTGCCAGTGAGCGCGGACAGCTCGCCATCTGCAAGTGTCTCGCAAGCGCAGCTAACGGTAGCGCGTAGCTGCGGGCTACTCGTCAGCTGTAATAGTGTCTGAAGAACTTGCCAACAGCAAAAATACGCAGCCTATGACACCCGCCGCAAGTGAGCCCACGAGAATCGCGAGTTTTGCAGCAAGAATCTCGGTGGGGTCGTGGAAAGCCAAGCCTGCAATCAAGATTGACATGGTAAAGCCAAGACCTCCCATGAGGCCAACACCCACGAGCTGATCCCAGCCCATACCACGGGGAAGCTTTGCCACACGCAATCCAACCATAATGCCTGTTGCAGAGATGATACCAATGGGCTTGCCCATGACAGCACCAAAGAACACACCGCGTGTTACCGGATCTGCAACAATCATGGCAAAGTCGGCGTCGACGAGGCGCACCTGCGCGTTGACAAAGGCAAAAAGTGGCAGAATAAAGAAGTTTACTGCGGTCGAGCAGTAGCGCTCGATTCTTTGCAGAGGCGGCGTCACATGGTGCATGATCCGCTCGACCTCATAGGCACGCTCGGTGAAATCATGCTGACCTAAGATATGTGAACCTGCTTCATATTGATCATCGAGTTTGTGAGCTTGGGTGCTCAGCCAGTCTCCCATAGCAGATGCTTGGATATCGGTGCGTCCCGGAAGGGTAAACGCAAAAATGACGCCAGCTAACGTGGGCTCAATACCCGACTTGTACATGCACGCCCAAAGAACAATGCCAACAACCGTGTAAAGTCTCAGTCCGTACACGCCCGCTCGGTTAAGCATGACGAGCACAACGGTGGCAATTGCGGCAGCGCCAAGCCACAAAAGGTCAGGAGAATGCCCGTAGGCAAGTGCTATCACAAGGATTGCCAAGATGTCATCTGCAATGGCAAGTGTTGAGAAAAACACTTTAGTAGCAGGGCTAATGCGGTCTCCTAACAGCGACATGACACCAAGCGCAAAGGCAATGTCTGTTGCCATAGGAACCGCCCAGCCGTGAAGTGAATCGGAATGTCTGTTCAGGGCAAGGTAGATGAGACAAGGTACTACCACGCCACCAATGGCAGCCACAATGGGAAGAATTGCTTGGCGAGGTTGTTTGAGCTGTCCGACCGTCACCTCATATTTGAGCTCTACGCCAACGAGCAAAAAGAAGATGGTCATGAGGAAGTTGTTGACAAAACCTGCTATCGACATGTCAATGGTTACCGGACCGAGCACCATACCAATGGGCATGTTGAGAGCCCCTTGGACTGTCTCATAAGCCGGACTATTTGCCACCAAGATGGCTGCCAGAGCAGCAATAACCATAACGCCTGCCGCAATGGTGCCGTTCGAGGTAATCTTTTGTGCTTTTCTGCGTGTGCGCATGTGGCGAGCTGCCGCTTGTGAGCGAATAATGGTGGGCTGACCAGATGATGTCTGATCTGCGGGATGGCTCTGCGTGGGCTGACTTGGTGCGGACTGCTGCTGAGCGGACTGGCTTTGTACGGACTGGCTCTGCGTGGACTGCTGCTGAGCGGGCTGGCTTGGCGCCGACTTGCCCTGTGCGGGCTGGCTCTGCGTGGCGTGACGTAGCGCCTGATTTGAACCCGTTGTACCAGCCGAATGTCTCGGTGTCGATGCGTACGCGCTATGACGCGCATCTTGCGTGTCTGACATGCAAATCCTCCAAATTGCTTGCATGGAATTGATACTAAGAAAATGTGAGTAGGATATTTATACCCTACTCGCGAACATCCTGTGAGCTTACAAGCTGTTTTTTAATGACTTTTTGGCGCTTTATGGGTTTTGGCGCTATAGTGGGACGAACGAAAACGAACTCGAAAGGCTTGAGTATGAATGACCAGCGCATAGCGGTGATTTGCGACAGCGGTACCGATACTCCTCCTGATTTTGTGAGAGAGCATGATGTCCGCGTTATTCCGCTCACTATAAACTATGCGGATGGCTCTTATCTTGCCGGTGTTGATATCACAACAAACGAGGTTATTGAGCGTTTTGCCGAAGAAATTCCAACAACGTCGCTACCAAGTCCTACCAGTATCAAAGAAGCTCTCGATACAGCACGCGCTGATGGTTACACGAGCGCCGTTATCGTAACCATTTCAAGTGGTCTTTCCTCAACCTTTCAAACCTCGCAGATGATTTCTCGCATGATTGAAGACTTCCCTATTATCTGTGTTGATAGCAAAAGCATCGGGGTTTCTGCTGGCATGGTTGTGATGAATGCCGTTGAGATGATTGAGGCAGGTATTCCGTTCGACGAGCTCCAAGAAAAACTTGATGAGCAGGCACGACTGACCGACGTCTTTTTCTGTGTGAACGAGCTGAGCTATCTCTACAAAGGTGGGCGGATTGGTAAGACCATCTATGCTCTGGGTACCACCCTCAATATCAAGCCGATTATCTACTGTGATCCCGAAGGATACTACAAAATGTTCAAAAAGGCGCGCGGTTGGATGAAGGCGCTCGACACCATCGTGAATACTGCCGCCAACTACGCACGTCGCTACGAACAGGTACGCGTAGCAATTTGCTCAACTTCTGCAGCTGACGCCTTAGGCATTTTGGAAGAGAAGGTTCGAGTGCAGATTCCCAACTTGGTTGAACTCGTAAAAGCTGGTATTGGGCCAGACCTTATCGTACATACTGGTCCCGAGCTGGTGGGAGTAGCCTTACAGCCTCTATGGCATTAGCTTGTATCTCAGAGTTGAGACAATGTATACCCACTGGTATACACCGTGTGCTCATTTTTTCATGAGTGCCTAACAAAAGTACAGGTCACGGGAATCTATCGTTTTCAGAACTCGAAACCCTGTATACCTATGGGTATACATTGTCTTTGAAAAGCTTGTGTTCAAATGTGTAAGTTGAGACTGTGTATACCTCTAGGTACGCACAGTCTGCTCGCATCTGCATGAATGTTATACAAGGGTACATATCGCACAAGGAATGGCTTTGCGTTTAACAAGAGTGAGTATAAGAGTGAGTATTAAAGGAGAGTGCGTAGCTCAAAGGTTTGACTCTTCTTAGCACTCAAGCCACAACTACCAAATACCTAAGAGCTTTTGGGCAAGCAGACTCATCACGATGATGGATACCCAGCACACAAAGCCAAGTGCAAGAGGTTTTGCTCCTGTGCGGAAGAGCTTCACGATATTGGTATTGAGCCCGATTGCCACCATAGCTACCACAATAAGGTATTTACTGAGGGTTTTAAGCGGAGCAAACACAGCAGATGAAACGCCCGCTATACCCGCAAGTGTTGTAACCACAGACGCCAGCACAAACCAGAGGATGAACATGGGAAATATCTTTTTGAGGCTTGCCGACGTAGCGCTCCCCTCCTTGCGGGCTTTGAAAAACGCGAGTCCTAAGGTTATGGGGATTATCGCAAGTGTTCGCGTGAGCTTAACGGTTACCGCTTTGTCGAGGGTGGCAGAACCCAGTCCATAGAGACTATCCCATGTGCTTGCGGTAGCCGTTACCGACGACGTGTCGTTTACAGCTGTACCCGCAAAGATTCCAAACGCCTCACCTGAACTGGTGCTAAATCCCAAAGCGGCTCCAAGAGCAGGAAAGACAAGGGCGGCAATCAGGTTAAAGAAAAAGACCACACTCATGGCCTGCGCAATCTCATCATCATCTGCTTCAACAACAGGTGCGGCAGCGGCAATGGCGCTTCCCCCGCAGATGGATGAACCCACACCAACAAGCGTCGCCACCTTATCAGGAGCCTGCAGGGCTCCTTTGAGCAGATG
>JAFUCQ010000019.1 GCA_017459605.1 Atopobiaceae bacterium | reverse complement strand
GTCTCTGTGTAGCATGAGGTATACACAGTTGGCTGTTTTTGGACAAAATCTGCCGAATCGGCACGACTCTGTGTAGCTTGAGGTATACACAGCGAGAGTTGTGTGCGTGCCACAGCATCCTTTAGGTTCGTATTAACTTTTCCCTGTAAGCTGAGATAAGCTTTGCGTGAGTGTGCGTGAACACGTGGCAGTGTGTAGGCCCAGAACAAGTTGAGGGTTTTGCCCGATTGTGATGAGTCAATTTTGCCATTGGGGGTATATCCAGACAATGAGGGATATAACTTGGGGTTTAGTTTTATGAGATAAGGTGATGATGATGAGTATTGATCAGAACAGTGATGAGATTTTTGAACAGGATGACCACAAGGAGCTATCTGCCGCTGCTCCAATTTCTTTTCAGAGAGTATCAGAGCAGATGAGCCCTGCCGCCCAATCACCGGGCGACTCGCATAATGAAGGAGTGGAGGAAAGGCCAGTAGAGCCACATGTAAGCTCGTCGAGTTCTTCGAGCTTACCTGTGTGGCCGAGCGCGTCAGTTTCGTCGAGTACACCGGTACAGCCCAATCTATCTGGTACACCGGTGCAGCCAAGTGCACCAGTGCCGTCGAGCACACCGGTGCAGCCAAGTGCGCCAGTAGCGTCGAGTACACCAGTGCGGCCCATAACATCTGGCCAGACAAACGTTCGTCCAAGCTCACCAACACAGCCCTATCCACGAACGAACGTCGAGGCTCCTCGAAGGGTTAGCACTCAAACCCAAGTTCGAACGACTGGGGTGACTCAAGCTACAGCACGTGTTCAATCAACAGCGCAAACTCGACCAGCTGCACAAGCAGGGCAAACAAGCCAGCATGCACCGGCGGCAAACTATGCACAAAGCCGTGCATACAATCCGTCGAATAGCACCATGTCCACCCTGAGGGCTGATAGACAGACTGCGAACCCCAAAAAGGGATTTCCGTCATGGCTGTCAGGAGGAATCGCTGGTCTTCTCGGCGCACTTCTGATGTTTGGGATTCTCAAGGTCACAGGAGCTCTCAATCCAAGCGTTGTGACAAATCAAACAAGCCAAACAACTCAAACAACCCAGCCCATAACCATCACGGCACAGGCTGAGGATGCAACAATATCTGAGGCGGTGGCAGCAAAAGCCCTTCCCAGTGTTGTCTCAATTTATGTCAGCTCAAACACGGGACAAGGTCTTGGTAGTGGTGTTATTTTGGACAAAGAAGGCAACATCATTACCAACTATCACGTCATAGAGGGAGCTCAAAGTATCTCGGTAACCATGGGAAAAGAAAGCTACGATGCCTCAATCGTGGGTGCCGATGCGTCAAGTGATTTGGCAGTTATTCGGGCTGATTTTGGCGATGTTGCGGTAACACCAATTGATCGCGGAGACTCTGACAAGCTCGTGGTTGGTGACTGGGTTATGACCATCGGCAGTCCCTACGGACTCGACCAGTCTGTCTCAAGTGGAATTGTGAGTTCTCTGTATCGCTCTACCATGCTACCCTACGCAAACGAGCGGCTCATCTATACCAACCTTATTCAGACTGACGCTGCAATCAACCCCGGAAACTCAGGTGGAGCTCTGGTGAATGACCAAGGTCAGCTGGTAGGCATTAACTCAATTGTGTCGAGTTCGTCGGGTGCTAATGCAGCGGTTGGCTTTGCCATTCCTGCCAATTATGCCTACGAGGTTGCCGAGACTATCCTTGCTGGTAAGGCGGTTGAGCACGCACAACTGGGTGCAAACGTAGCAACCGTGACCGCCTCAAATGCTGCTCGTTATGGTTTGGGGGCAACGAGAGGCGCCTACGTAAGCTCAGTTAATCAGGGAAGTGCAGCTGAGGCGGCAGGCATTCAAGAAGGCGACATTATCCTCAAGCTTGGTGACGACGAAATTGCTTCTGCCGACGCTCTCATCCTCGGTGTTCGCTCCCATAAGGTTGGCGATACGGTAAGCGTTACTATTATGCGTGGTACTGAAGAAATGACCCTTGAGGCAACACTCGGTTCTGATGGAGGTAATGCCAGCACGAGCAATCCTCAGTCAAGCTATGGTGGCTTGCTGGGCGATGGTGGTCAGGATAACTCGTATGGCTATGACAATGGCTATGACAGCCAGCAAGATGAACTGCAGGAGTTGTTGCGTCGTCTCTATGGCGGTCTGTAGCGCATGCGCGCAATCAGGTAGTGTGACCGGGGGAGGAGCTTCGCGTAAGTAGCTGCTGTTTGGTCCATGAGATGTGAGTGGTGTTTGGAGGAGTTCTATGAATACGTTGCGGATGCACTCGTTCGGTGCAGTGTTTGCGAGTATCGTAGGACTCCTTCTGTGTTTGGTGCTTGGTGGATGTCTCCAAGTTCCACCTCAAGCAGAGGAGCCGTCTCAAGGAGGAAGTATGTCCCCATCAAACTCAAGCACCGCTACATCGCCGTCAAACTCAGATGCCACCACGCCTCTGTTAAGCTCAAACGCACGCTTGGTTGGCTCAGACCATTCACCGCTTGAGGCAAATACGCTGTGGTGTGCTCCGCTCCAGATTTGCTGGGAAGAGATGGCTGGATACTTTAATGGGGGACAAACGCTCAAAAACCTCTCAGAAAGTGCCATGGTAGATGAGCTCAATGCGGCTACGTTTACACAAGATATGCTTTCAGATGACCACTACTTGAGCTATGCGGGCCCGGCAACCTATGATGCAAAAGCCCAGATTGAGCAGGGAATTACTGAGAAGTTCAACGAAAAGAGCGATATTCTCGATCAGCTTGATTGGTCAGAGTCTGAGGCAGATGCGCTAACGCTGCTCTATGCAATGCTGTTCCGTCAATTCTCGTTTGAACAGCCCTTTGAGGTTTTGGACACAGCAGATTTTGGCTCTGAGGCAAAAGCTAACCTGAGCCACGATGTTGCCTACTTTGGAAGTTATGACGATCCAATCCTTCTTGAGCAGGTGAGACCCTTGTTCTGGGAGGATGATGAGCACTTTGCATGCCAGATTTGGACCGAGCAAGACGATGTGCTTATCCTTGCCCGAGGGCTTTCTGGTGAGCATTTTGATGCGCTATGGAATGACCTTCAAAAGCGCCAGGAGGCACAAGAACAAGCTCTGATTACCAGCTCATTTGTATGTCCCAATCTTGACCTCAAGCTTCAAAGGGATTATCCCGAGCTTGCTCATGCGGCGCTCGGAACTCATGATGGACAAACCCTCGAGATTGCACAAGCCCTTCAAACGCTTGAGTTTACGCTTGATAACACAGGTGGTCGTATCAAGAGTGAAGCAGCAATTATGGTGGAGACGGCAGCTTTGATAGATCCTGTTGAGCCTCTTGCCTGCGATTTTGTTTTTGATGACAGCTTTGTACTCTTTGTGGCAGATGGGGCATCTTCTGGAGGTTTCTATCCCTATATGGCAGCTCAGGTTCACGACATCGCGGAGTTTCAGTCTTAAACCTAACAACACACAGCGGTTCGTTTTCCAAGGTTCGTTTTCCAAGCAATCTCGCCATGATTGCTGTACGAATTGTTGTCGACTTCATGTTTTATCATAGGCTGAACCACGCAAGCAAAGGAGTGTTGCCATGTCAGAGATAGTTTGTCCCAACTGTAAAAAACCGTTTCAGATAGATGAGTCAGGTTATGCCGAGATTGTTCGGCAAGTCTCGAATCAGGAATTCAAAAAACAACTTGATAATCGTGTGGCAGAGGTGGAATCTCGCTACAAACTTGAGCTCTCCCATGAGCGCAGTGGGCATGAGGCAGAACTCAAGCAAACCAAAACGCAGCTCAAAGCTGAATCCCAAGAAGAGACTTCAAAGCTCAGGGCTCAGATTGAGGGTCTGAAAAGCGAGCTCGAAGCAGAGCGTAACAAACATGCCAGCGAGAGTGAGTTGGCAGTCATTAAGGCAACGTCTGAGCGAGACATCCAAATTGAAAAACTGCAAGGTAGGCTTTCAAATGCTGAGAGTCAACAAGAGCAGATGGTTTCGAGCTACGAGCAGCAATTGAGTGATTTACGTGCGCAAAAGGACAGCATTATTCGAGACAAAGATGATGAGATTGAACGCTTGAGAGACCAAAAGGCACGTCTTTCTACCAAGATGCTGGGAGAGACACTCGAGCTTCACTGTGAGGCTGAGTTTAATCGCTGGCGCTCAATGGTCTTTCAAAACGCACAGTTTCATAAAGACAATGATGCTTCAGAAGGCAGCAAAGGAGACTACATCTATCGCGAGTTCGATGATGATGGTATCGAGATTATCTCCATTATGTTTGAGATGAAAAACGAGGCAGACACCACAAAAAGTAAACACAAAAACGAGGACTTTTTAAAGAAGCTCGACAGCGATCGCACAAAAAAGAACTGTGAATATGCCGTACTGGTAACCTTGCTTGAGCCAGACAATGAGTTTTACAACACGGGCATTGTGGATTTGTCTTTTCACTACGACAAAATGTATGCTGTCCGCCCTCAGTTTTTTATCCCCATCATCTCGTTGCTGAGAAACAGTGCCCGAGCAAATCTCGATCTGCGTCGGGAGCTCTTCAAACAACAACAAGAAAACATTGACATAACTAACTTTGAACAGGCAATGGAAGATTTCAAAGAGAAGTTTGGCAAGAACGTGACCTCGGCAAAGAAGAAGTACGACGATGCCATAGAAGATATTGACAAAGCAATTGCTCGACTGGAAAAGGTGAAAGAGAATTTGCGCTCATCTGAGCGCCAGTTGCGTCTCGCTGACGATAAAGCTCAGTCGCTTACCATACGGAGTCTCACAAAAAAGAGTCCGTCGGTGAGAAAGAAGTTTGCCCAGCTTGAAGATGCGAAGGCAAAGAAAGAGCACTCAAAAGATGTACTTCTCAAAGAGGGTGATGCAAAAGAAGGGGTCCCAAGCCAAGAGAAGTGAGTTAGAGTTGAGAGGTTGTTGCTCAAAAGAAAGGACTGATATGGTCGCTCGTTATAACTGCCGCTTGGCGCGGCTGGCCCTCCTCGCACTCGTTGTCTGTGTTTTTGCAGTGCTGCTAAGCGCCTGTGCAACAAATACTCAAAATGGCGCAACTAACTCTACGGCTGCTGAATCATCGGCATCTACAGCAAGTCAAAGCTCTGCAAGTGCGAGCACTGAGTCGAGTACGAGTAGTGGAAGCACTGCGATAGAAAATGCATCGAGCATCGATTACTCCAAAGGTATTCACCATGCGGTGATTGAAGTTCAAGATATGGGCACCATCGAAGTTGAACTTAACGCAACTATTGCTCCTCTGAGCGTTTCTAACTTTGCTCGCCTTGCAGAGGCACATTTTTACGATGGACTTACCTTTCATAGAATCATTACTGGTTTTATGGTGCAAGGCGGTGCTCCCAATGAAAACTCCGACTTGTCTCAGCTTGAGTTTGTGAAGGGTGAGTTTAGTGCAAATGGTGTGCTCAACACTATTAAGCACGAGCGTGGCACTATCTCTATGGCACGTGCGAGCGATTACGACTCTGGTAATTCTCAATTCTTCATCATGCACGTAGACAACAGCTCACTTGATGGACAATACGCCGCGTTTGGTCATGTTACCAGCGGTATGGATGTTGTCGACAAGCTCGCAGAAACACCCGTTGAAGACAGCAACGGAACCGTTGCAGAACAAAACCAGTCCATCATTACCTCGATTAGAATGGTTGATTAACAATGCCCCAAGAAAGTGCAGCAGAGCGCATACGTGAACTGAGACAGCTCCTTGATTACCACGCTTATCGCTATTATGTGCTCGATAGTCCTGAGATAACAGACGCTGAGTTTGACCAGCTCTTCGTTGAGCTTCAAAGCTTGGAGCGTGAAAACCCAGAGCTCATCAGCCCTGACTCCTATACTCAGCGAGTGGGTGGAGCCGTATCGCAGGCATTCTCGCCGGTTGTGCATGCCCAGCGAATGTATTCGATGGATGATGCGATGGACTTAGATGAGCTTGACGATTGGCTCTATCGCACGGCTGATTCACTCTCGGCAGCCCCAGAAGCGCTTGCTTTTCTGTGTGAGCTCAAAATAGATGGCTTGGGCGTTGCTTTGACCTACCAAGATGGTCAGCTTCTTCGTGCAGCCACGCGTGGCGACGGAAGCACAGGTGAAGACGTTACGGCTAATGTACAAACCATTAAAGACGTCCCGGCTATCCTCAAAGCCGAGGCATTGTCACAGCTCGAAGCTGGTGGTTTTGGGCAATCCATTGAGCTGAGAGGCGAGATTTATATGCCGCG
>JAFUCQ010000144.1 GCA_017459605.1 Atopobiaceae bacterium | reverse complement strand
GGTATCCGCGAAGGAACGGGACATTACCAAAACATCGCCGAGCTCGGTGAGAACCATGGACCCTATACCGCTACGGGCTTTGCTGTTAATTCACGCGGCACAATGAACGGTTGGACAACGTTTGGACAAACCTTTTCTAGTAGTGCAAAAGTTGGGGAAACCCTCTATAGCGTCGATGAGTATCTGGAGCGCTTCGATAATTACTATCAGCCCCTCAAGGACAAAATTGAAGCTGTTGAACAGGCAAGGCAAGCGCTTGATGAGGCGAAAAAAGCAGCAGAAGATGCAAACAAGACACTTGATGAGGCTGCAAACAAAGTGAAGAGTGCTCAAGATGCACTCGACCAAGCTCAGACTGCCAAAGATGCAACAGCACAGGAATTGCAGGTCAGGCAGGATGAGCAAAGTGCAGCCGATGCAAGACTCAGTCAGGCAAATGATGCTCTCACAGCTGCAAACAAAGACGTGGAAGATAAGACCAAAGCTGCTCAAGAGGCTCAGCAAGCGCTTCAACAAGCTAGCGATGCTCAGCAACAGGCTGAATCAGATTTAGCTCAAGCACAGAGCAATGTCTCGCAAGCCCAGAGTGATGTCGAAAACGCACAAGCTGAGTTGAATCAGGCAAAAGAGGCAGATGCTGCCCTCGACAAAGCAGTGGAGGATGCTCAGTCAGTTTTGGATGAGAAAACTGCTGAGCGAGACGCCGTGCAAGCTGAACGTGATCAATCAGAGATAGAAGCAAACGAGGCAGCTCGAGCAGTTCAAGAAGCCGAGCAGAATCTTTATGACGCCAATCAAGCACTCGAAGCTGCGGAGCAACAGCTCAAAGATGCGGATGCAGCGCTTGTAGCTGCACAGGATGCTGTTCAGGATGCTCAAGCTCAGCTCAGGCTCTCTGAGGCATACGAGGAAGCGCAAAAAGAGCTTGATAAGGCCATAGCGGCTTCTGCTCAAGCTGACGAAAGAGCTGAAACGGCTTTGGCAGCACAGATTATTGCTGAGGCAGAATACAACCGTGCGAAAGAGGCTGCGGATGCGGCGCAGGCCTTTGCTGCACATCCCTTTACGCTCGAAGGTATTATTGAGAGTCCAGTAAGCGTAGGGGGATATACATATTTAAATGACTTTGCAGCTGATGTTGTAGCAAAACGAGAAGCAAGTGAAGCGGCGAGTAAAGCTCTCGAAGATGCTCAGGCTACTTTGGCAGAGGCAGAGGCGATTCATGAACCGCTCCATGTGGCATATGAAGAGGCGGTAAAGCTTCATGGCGCTGGTCAAGCACGCTTGCTTCTTGCAATGGAGCGAGAAAAAAATGCTCAGGGGTCGAAGGATCCAGTGCCTCCTGCCTCAGTCACTCCATCAGGAGCTTCGCATCCAGCTATCGTCTCAGTGCACAACAATGGAGTAACGTCACAGCAATCAGGTACAAAAATCACCCCTGCAAAGAGCACTGCCGTACAAAGGACGACAACGTCATCAGCTACCGCATCAACGGGCGATACATCAGTTGGTACTGCTGGAATCCTCGCAACTTTCCTTGCTGGCCTTGTGGCAATTGTCACAGGAAAACGTCGTATGAGTGAGGAGTAGAAAGCTCACAGCGAAGCATCAGGGTACTGATTTGGAACAAAGCCCAAGCTACTGAGTTGGGGCAATACCCAAACTGTGCTTGACAAAAGCCGCATACCGGTATGAACTGCACCCCCAAATTTGGACTGGAAAAAGAAAGTCCGAGTTTGAGGGGTGCAGTTTTGTATAGTGAGCGGTTTTTTGACGTAAACAGAGAAACCAGCAGCAAAAGTTGCCTATGACCTGCAGGTCTAATGCTGATATTTCAGCGTTAGTCAAAAATCTAACAATTATCCAACACGAGAATCTCAAATAGTTTTAAGTTATGACTATGAATAATTGCCTCTTCTTGATTTACTCGAATATACGGCTCAATTTCAGCTGGATGGTTTGAGTAATTCACAGAGGAGGTGGCACGTATGGCAAAAAAGACAGATGAAATCGCAGCTCGAAACGCACAACGACTATCTTTTCCACACAAGGGACGTGTAACACGTTTGCACGTCCAACGACTCATCAGAGACGCTCTCGAGCGTGATGGCATGGTATTCATAAAGGCTCAATCGCGCATGGGTAAAACCGCTTGTGCAGAATCGGAAGCCAATGAGTATAAACGCAGAGGGGTCAAAGTGTCTCTGCTGCAATTCTCGGGCTATAAAGCATCAGAGGTTCCTCGAGAACTCACTGCAATACGCAAAGTTCTAAAAGCGCAAACACTGGCACATCCCAAGAAACGACATCTCCTATTAATTGAAGATATTCCTGCAGGTGATGAGGCTGAGATTAACAAAATAGCTTATGGACTCAAAAAGCTGTTATCAGACCGCGTCATGATTATTGTCACCATGGACATACGTGCCACCCCTCTGACTGAAGAGTTTGAAGACGTGTTTGTTGTCCAGACTGCTGATTTAGCGGTGCAGGCCAAGGAGGTGCAAGATTGGCACGATGGAAACACTGAAAGCCCAGCATCTATCATAAAGATCACTCATGGCATACCCGCTCTTGTTGAATCACTCAGGCCACTGCGTCATACCTCTGAGCTTGATGACGTGTATATGCAGGAGAGTTTCGAGCAAGAGCTATCACTAGAAGCACTCAATGAACTCAATCAGAGCTGTATGCAAGAAGAACGCCTCTTACGAAGAGCCATGATGCTGTTGGGGTATGGCAGCTTTGCTGACTTGGAGGCTATGGGGCTTCGTCTTGACCGCATCCTCATGGAAGAGCTTGCTCGTGATGCACTGCTCTTTGGCATAGAAACAGATCGCGAACGCTTCTGTTGCGTTGCTCCGCAATCAAAGGCATATCTTGCTGCATTTGAGCATATTGCTTCCTGTGATGCACCTCTTATGCATCGGGCAGTTGATATTTTGCAAGAGCACAGGGATTTTGCTCGCATTGGTCGCATTGTGCGATTTTATCTTCACTCAGCGCAAAAGCATGCAATCGTTCTTTCGCAACCCCTTGAGTTTATCGAGGCTGGCGAGTCTTCCTTGGTACGCAATGCGCTTAAAGCAGCAAACGATTCTATCGAACTCATGGAAAGCCATCCGAGTGGTATCTCGCAGGCTCAAATCTGTATGGCACTACTCGACGGCAGCAATGAGCGGCTCCGCACAGCTTTGAGTCATGTACCAGTGAGTGTGCCTGCAGAGCTAAACCAAGACGAAAAGGCAACGTGGCATCAAACAGGGCTTGTTTGTCGGTGTGGGCTATTGCGAAAAGAGCTACCAAGACAATGGTCTCAAGATACCATTCCTCAATTTGCACACCGATGGGGAGACTTAAAAACAGAGGAAGACAATGAGCTTTCAACGCGGCTTGCGACCCACGCTCGGGTGAGAGCCCTTATACTCGATGGTCATGTTTCTGAGGCATACCGGCAGCTAATTGGCTTTGGAAGTAGCATAGAACCAACGAGTCTGACAACGGCACTTTTATGTGATGATCTTCACCTTGTTCGTTATTTGGTGGGAGATCCAGAAACTGCGCTCGATAGATCAAATTATCAAAAGGTCGAAAAACTTCTCGCAACAACAGGTCGAGCAGATTTCACAACATATCATCACGCTGCATGGGAGGCAGTTCGCATATTCGGAGGAGAGACGGAGGCTTTTCCAACTCTCGATAAGGCACTGGCTTGTGCTCGCAGAAGAGAAGACCACCTGAGTCGAGCATGGCTTTTGACAGCTGCCTCCTTGGCAGACTTGAAAGCTGGTGTCATCAAGCGTGCTTATGTTCGTGCCCAACAGGCAACAATACTTGCTTCACAGCTGGGGTCTTCCCAGCTAGAAGCCCTTACACACCTCTGTGAACAAATGGCACGCCTGAAAGCAGGTGACGCTCGGGAGACGTTTCATGCAGAAATCGCTCATAGCTTGGCCGCGCGTAGCATCTCTTCACTCGAGCTGGTAGTAGGCTTGTTTGATGCTGCACTGGCTCAAGATGAGCTTGCGATAGATAAGCTATCACGGCTGGCATGTGATATGGATTGTTCGGTAGAGGCGGCGCGGCTTCTTGATGCTATAGGAGAGCTCACTCCTGAGGTATTTGATCTCATGCGAGGCGTTTTGCCAGAAGCATGGGTTGCTCAATCACACACTGTTCAAAGAAGGCGAAAGATGCTCGAACGTGAGCGGATGCCTACCCAAAGACAGACAACAGATCAAAGGGTGCTTGAAAAGACGAACAGCAACGAGGGGCCGCTCCTCGAGATTTCACTTTTAGGAGGACTGTCAATCTGTCTTGATGGACAAGCGATACCAGATGCCGCATGGGGACGTAAGAAAGCTGCGCACATTTTGGCAATGCTTGCTGTGATGCGAGGACATTCATGTGAGCGCTATGAACTGATTGAGGACTTATGGCCAGATGGTGACTTTGAGATGGGGAGAAAGTCGCTCTACAGCACCTTGAGCTGCTTGAGAAAGGTTCTTGGAGACAGCGCCATTCAAGGCCAATATTTAGTAACGAGCAATGGCAATCTCCAGCTCAATCAAGAAAATGTTCTGTGTGATATCGATGAGTTCGAAAAGACTGCTCGTGAAACGCTCATGAACAAGGAAGACGATGAAACACTGCTGGAGCACTGTCGCAAAGTCGCCTCGCTCTATAGGGGAGATCTTTACGTTCCGAGCCAAGATTTATCCGGTGTTTTTCGTATGCGGCAAAACGTTATTAAACGATTGTATGCAGACGTTATGGTCTTGGGATCACAAGCAGCACTTCGTCAGGGATTACCACGTGAAGCGTTGTGGTTTGCTCGTGATGCACAAGACGGCCTTACGGTTCGAGAAGATGTGACAAGTTGCCTCATGAAGGCGCTCTATGCGACAAAACGATCTACCGAAGCAGAAGAAGTCTACTCCCGCTACTCAAAGGATGTGATTGAGCAAACGGGTTTGCCACCTTCTGCCAGCATGAGAGAGCTTTATTCCCAGCTCAAGCTTGAGAACTCTCACAAAAAACCTAAGCGCAGGATAAATAAAAGCGCAAAGAATCTTCTCACAACGGTAATGGTAGAGCCAAGCAATGATGCTGTTTCAACGGGTTAAGGGGTAACGAGCTAAAAGAACAAAAGTATTCCGTATGTGTGCCCCACGAGAAAGGCGAGGTGTTCAGTGTGCTTTTAATGCTGCGTTGCGTATGTCGCCCTCAAGAGCCGCTGGGCTTGCTAATGTGTTTCGTTGGGCACAACGTGCTCGGTAACAAAACGATCGTTGTCAGGGGATGCAATGGCAAACCTACTTGCAAGACTACTCTCTGTTGGTGCTGATAAAGAACTCAAGCAGTTCCAAAAGGTTGTTACTCAGATTAATGACCTTGAGCCCAACTATCAAAAAATGTCAGATGGAGAGCTGGCAGCACAGACTCCTCTCTTTAAGGAGCGCCTTGAGTCGGGCGAGTCACTTGATGACTTGCTTCCCGAGGCGTTTGCAACGGTTCGTGAGGCTGCGGTTCGCACCATGGGTATGCGCCACTTTGACGTCCAGCTCATTGGTGCTATGGCGCTGCACCACGGCATGATTGCAGAGATGAAAACCGGTGAAGGAAAGACGCTCGTCTCAACACTCACGGGATACCTCAACGCCCTCGAGGGCAAAGGCGTCCATATCGTTACCGTAAATGACTACCTCGCAAAACGAGACAGCGAGTGGATGGGCCGTGTCTATAAATTCTTAGGCATGAGCGTGGGTCTTTTGCAAAACGGTATGAACTTTGATTTGAAGAAACCGGCCTATCAGGCAGATATCACCTACGGCACGAACTCTGAGTTTGGCTTTGATTATCTGCGCGACAATATGGTTACGCGTCCAGAAAACCGCGTGCAGCGAGGACACCACTATGCCATTGTCGACGAGGTTGACTCCATCCTTATCGACGAGGCAAGAACCCCGCTCATCATTTCTGGTGCTGGCACAAAGTCGGCGAGCACCTATAAGGACTTTGCCCGTGCTGTGCGTGGCCTTGTCCAAGACGTTGACTTTGAGATGGATGAGGCAAAGCACACCATTGCTACGACTGATGCTGGTTTGAAGAAAGTCGAGCGTGCCCTCGACATTAAAGATCTCTACGCGGACATGTCTGGTCAGTTGGTTAACCACCTACAGCAAGCCCTTCGCGCTCAGTTCATGTTCCACCGTGACCAGCAATATGTGGTCGTAGACAATGAGGTCAAAATCGTCGATGAGTTTACTGGTCGCATCATGGAAGGCAGACGCTACTCTGAGGGCCTCCACCAAGCCATTGAGGCAAAAGAAGGCGTCCTTGTTCGTGAAGAAAACCAGACGCTCGCAACCATTACCCTTCAAAACTACTTCCGTCTTTATGATAAGCTCAGTGGTATGACGGGTACCGCCATGACGGAAGACTCGGAGTTCCGCCAAATTTACAACCTGCCAGTACAGGTGGTACCTCCCAACAAGACAAGCCAGCGTGTCGACAATGATGATAAGGTCTATCGCACAATCGATGACAAATTCAATGCAGTTGCTTCTGATGTTGAACGGAAGCACGCGATGGGTCAGCCTTGCCTTGTTGGTACGGTTTCCATCGAGAGCTCGGAGCGCTTGAGTCGGCTCCTTGATAAGCGTGGAATCTCACACGACGTGCTCAACGCAAAGCATCACGAGCGTGAAGCTCAGATTGTTGCAAACGCGGGCAGCAAAGGTGCGGTGACCATTGCTACCAACATGGCAGGTCGAGGCACAGACATTTTGCTAGGTGGAAACCCTGAGATGCGTGCCCTTGATATGCTGCGCGATCAAGGAATTGATCCAGACGACGCCACCGAAGAGCAGCATGACGAAGCTTTGAATGCGTGCCGTGCTCAGTGCGCTATCGAACATGATGAGGTGGTTGCGTTAGGTGGCCTTGCTGTTATCGGCACCGAGCGTCATGAGAGTCGCCGTATTGACAATCAGTTGAGAGGTCGATCTGGTCGCCAGGGAGATCCGGGTGTCACCCAGTTCTACCTGTCGCTTGAAGACGAGCTCATGCGCCTGTTTGGTGGCGACCGCATGGACAGAATTTCAGACATGATGGCAAGCATGAACCTGCCATCCGATGAGCCCATACAAGCCAAGATGGTAACGAAGGCGGTCGAAGGCGCTCAGCGAAAGGTCGAGGAAATCAACTTTGCTATGCGTAAAAACGTTCTCGACTACGACGACGTTATGAATAAGCAGCGTCAGGTTATCTACGAAGAGCGTAACAAGATTCTCGATGGCAAAGACCTCACCGATCACATATCAGATGTTATGTACGATACGGTGGCTCGCCAAGTACAAAACTTCTGCCCTGAAGGAACAAACCAAGAAGAGTGGGATTTTGAGGGATTGAGTAAGTGGCTCGTTGAGTTGACTGGCTCAACTGCGCGTCCCGAGCTTCCTGATGAGGCCGATACTCAAACAGTGACAGATACCATCTTCGCTTTTGTCGAAGAGTGCTACCAGCAAAAGGCTGAGCGTTTGGGTCCTGAGATTATGCACGACCTATCCACCCAAGTAATGCTTCGTGTTATCGATACCCGTTGGATGAGTTACCTGCAGGAGATGGATTACCTCAAGACGGGCATTGGCCTTCGTGGTTTTGGTCAACGCGACCCGCTCGTCGAGTACAAAAGTGAAGCCTACGCTGCTTTCCAAGAGCTCGTAGACACCATGTATGAGGACTTCCTGCGTACCATTCTTCGCATTGAGCTTGCCGTCATGCCAGCTCAACCTGAGCCAGATGAGCAGCTCAATAGTGCCCAGTATTCTGGCCCTGCAGATGTTGATGGAGATCAAGGCGCAGGTTCTGCTATGAGTGCAGCACGTGCGGGTCAGCGAGCTGTTAACAGTGTGGGTGCAGCGCCTAAACCTTCGGTTGACAAGCCCCGTACGTATCGTAAAGATGAAGACTCCAATCCATACGTCAACGTGCGCCGCAACGATCCGTGTCCTTGCGGTAGTGGCAAAAAGTTCAAACAATGCCACGGTAAAAACAGGTCAGCGTAACAGATAATTCCAAGACTGAGCGAGGGTGTAACAACAAACAGTACAGAGAAGTGACAGAGATACTTACATGGCAGAGACGAACAAAGAAAACCTCAACGCATTAGAAAAGCGCCTCGACGAGGTCGAAGGATACCTCCATATAGATCAGCTCCGAGAGCAAGTGAGCCAACTTGAGAGCCAAGCAGCTGCCCCTGACTTTTGGAACGACGCTGACTCCGCGCGTGAGCTTATGGCACGCCTCACCAGAATCAAAGATGATCTCACGGGCATCGATAATGCTCGTACCATGCTCGGAGATGCCCGCGCTGCCCTCGAGCTGGGCGAGGAAACCCAAGAGACTGAGCTCATAGACGAGGCAGGACAGCTCGCAGAGTCTCTCAGCCATGCCTTGGATGAACTCGAACTTGCAAGTTGGTTTAGTGATGAGCTTGACCACGGAGACGCGATTGTGACCGTTACCCCAGGTCAGGGCGGTCTTGAAGCCCAGGACTGGTGTGAGATGCTCTTCCACATGTATCTTCGCTACTGCGAGCGTCGTGGTTGGAAAGTAGATGTCAACGACACGCCAGTAGGCGAGGTGATTGGTCTTGACCGTGCCACCTTTACGGTGTCAGGAACCAATGCCTACGGGATGCTTCGAGCAGAGCAAGGCGTTCACCGTTTGGTGCGCATTTCTCCCACTGACGCCAAAAAGCGCCGGCAGACAACCTTTGCAGGCGTGGAAGTGTTGCCTGTTTTGCCCGATGACATAGAGGTTGAGATTGACCCGGGTGACCTGCGAATCGATGTGTTTCATGCGTCGGGTCCGGGAGGTCAGGGCGTCAACACAACAGATTCCGCAGTGCGCATAACCCACATTCCTACGAACATTGTGGTGAGTTGCCAAAACGAGCGAAGCCAGCTTCAAAATAAGGCAGCAGCCATGCAGATCTTGCGCTCCCGTCTCTATGAGCTTGAACTCGAAAAGCGCTCAGCTGAGCTTGATGAGCTGCGTGGCCCTAAGCATGACATCTCATGGGGTAATCAAATTAGAAACTACGTCCTCTATCCTTTCCAACTCGTTAAAGATGTGCGTACGGGTGTCGAGACGGGTAATGTTGACTCAGTACTTTCTGAAGGAGACCTCGACCGCTTTGTGGTGGCCTATCACCGCTGGCGTGTGGCAGGAGCTCCTGCACTTGGAATAGAAGCAGACGATTAGACAGCAAATGATGAGACAGAAATAACGCAGGCTACGCAAGCGAACGACGATACCGTAAGAAGCAAAAATCGCAAGAAGCAATACTTTCGTACGTGCCGAGAAGACTGTTAACTGATGGGAGAGCGATGACGGAAAATCATGAGCGTAGACCCGATGAGTTCAGCCTCGAGCTGCAACTTATTGCAAACGAGATGAGGCACGACATCATCACGATGCTCGAAGCAGCAGGTTCAGGACACCCCGGCGGCTCCTTGTCGTGTGCAGACATCATGAGCGTGCTGTGGTTTGGTGGCGTTATGAATTACGACCAGACAACACCAAAGTCTGATGGTCGTGATGTGTTCATTCTGTCCAAGGGACACGTAGCCCCTGCGCTCTATACGGCTTACCACAAGCTCAGCTGGGTAAAAGGCGACGAGCTTCTCACCCTGCGCAAGTTGGGTAGTCGTTTGCAGGGACACCCCGATTCCACCAAACTTGAGCCGGTAGAGGTGTGCACGGGCTCACTTGGTCAAGGACTTGCCATTGCAAATGGCGTAGCGCTTGGTTTCAAACTCGATGCGCAAAAAACCCAAGAAGCACCCAGAAAGGCCTTTTGCTTGCTTGGCGATGGCGAGATGCAAGAGGGCTCCAACTGGGAGGCCATCATGTTTGCCGCTCACAAAAAGCTAGATAACCTCGTGGCTATCGTCGACATCAATGGCTTGCAGATAGACGGCCCGGTTGACGAAGTCTGCTCGCTCGGAGATCTCAGAGCAAAGTTTGAAGCCTTTGGGTGGCATGTTGAGAATGCAGATGGTCACAACGTAGACGAGCTCCTTCGCGCTTTTGATGCCGTTTCTGCTGTTGAGGGCAGGCCTTCTGTCATCTTGTGTGAGAGTGTCAAAGGCAAGGGCGTCTCGTTCATGGAAAACCAAGTGGGCTGGCATGGCAATGCTCCAAGTGCAGAGCAGGCAGCGCAAGCTATAGCAGAGCTTGACGCAGAGCGTGATCGTTTAACAGCGGAGTTGGAGGAGGTTCGCCATGGCAACTAGGGCTACCCGTGAGGCTTTTGGAGAAACCCTGATAGAGCTTGTTGAAGAGGGTCTCGATATTGTTGCGGTTGATGCTGACCTTGCAGGGTCAACCACCTTGGCCAAGTTTGGCGCTGCCTATCCCGAGCGCATGTTTGACGTGGGTATTGCAGAGCAAGACATGATAGGTGTGGCGTCGGGCTTGTCGCTAACAGGCAAGACTGCCTTTACCTCATCGTTTGCCGTCTTTGGCACGGGACGTTGCTATGACCAGATAAGAAATACCGTGGCAGATTCAAAGCTCAATGTAAAAATCTGTCCCACGCATGCAGGTGTAACGGTGGGAGAAGACGGAGCTTCCCATCAGATGCTCGAAGACATTACCCTCATGCGCGTACTTCCCAATATGCAGGTGCTTGTGCCTGCAGACTATCAGGCAGCAAAGACGGCAGTCCGTCTTGCAGCTACCACCGATGGCCCCGTCTATGTGCGTCTGGGTCGTCATAAGGTGCCCGAGGTCTATACCGATGGTTTTGAAGGCGGCCTTCCGTATGCACATGTCATTAGAGAGGGCAGTGACGTGAGTTTGTGTGCCTGCGGTGTTGAGGTGTCGCACGCGCTTGCTGCTGCAGAGCTTCTCGAGAAAAAGGGCATTTCTGCCGAGGTCATTGACGTGTTTTCTGTCAAACCACTCGATGAGGAGGTCATTTTGACCTCAGTTGCCAAAACGGGTCATGTTGTGACCTGCGAAGAACACATGGTGTGGGGCGGCATGGGGTCTGCCATCGCTGAGCTGCTTGCAGCCAAGCTTCCAACACCGCAGGCCTTTGTTGGCATGAGTTCTTTTGGCGTTTCTGCAAACGGCGACCTTCTGCTCGAACACTTTGGACTCGATGCCACAGGTATTGCGCTCAAAGCAGAGGAACTTCTCGCTCGCTGAAACAAAAATCAAAGGTAGACGGCTTGTGGGAAATTTGACGACTCTGCGGTGACGATGTGAAAGCCTGATGGTAAAACAGCACGCATCGTAACGCTTTGTTATTATGAGCAACGCGTTAAAGAGTCCACAAACGAAGGAGTTATTCGTGGCAAATCATTTTAGTGGAGCTACTCCTGACGCTTCGGATGTCAATTCCGAGTATCAGGACACAGAACTCTCCACAGATCAGACCACAGAGCAGCCCGCTCTTGGCTCTGACCCACTGGCAGCAGCACCAACTGCAGCTTCCAGCGTTTCAGATTACGAAATCGATGCCCTCATGGCGGCAGACACGTCTGAGGTCGCAAACATGTCGGCGCATTTTAGCACGCACATGGCTGCTGGGGCTCCAGCGGCTACAGGAGCACACGGTGCTTCGGCTCAGCAGGCGGTGCATCAGCCAGTAGACCGGGCGTCCATTGCAGATGCACTGCCGTCTATTCCTGATGCCTTTGCAGAGGGAGACCCGCTTGCTCCGAGCTTTCCGCAAGACCACGCTCCCATCGCAGTAGATGCTGCGTCTCAGCCAAGCGCTGAGTATGAGGGTGATCCTTCTGAGCTGACAAACATTGCTCCTCAAACAACTCCGCAAGCAAGCGGAGATCCCGTCATTTTGATGGAGCACGTCTCGCTCGTCTATCCTGCGCAGCCCAACAAGCCCGCTTTGGAAGATGTCAACCTCGAGATTTATCCGGGCGAGTTTGTCTTTGTCGTTGGGCACTCGGGTTCGGGCAAGTCAACCTTCTTAAAGACAATCACGCGTGAGCTCAAAGTAAGCTCGGGTAAGGTGGTTGTGGCAGGTCAGAATCTGACTCGTATGCGCAGATGGAAAGTTCCGATTTTGCGTCGTCAGATTGGCACGGTCTACCAAGACTTCAAGCTCCTGCCTGACAAAACCATTTACGAAAATGTTGCCTTTGCACTCGAGTGCATCGGCAAGCCGCGCTCCGTCATCAAAGCGCAAGTACCTGAGGTACTTCGTTTGGTGGGCTTGGCTGAGAAGATGGACAAATTCCCCGATCAGCTCTCTGGTGGTGAGCAGCAGCGTGTATCGGTTGCGCGCGCCATGGTTAACCGCCCACCGCTGCTTGTTTGCGACGAGCCCACAGGAAACCTCGACCCTGCAATTTCGCTCGGTATCATGAAGCTGCTCGAGCGCATCAACCGCACGGGCACTACCGTTGTTATGGCAACCCACGACCGCGAGATGGTCGACTCTATGCGCAAGCGCGTTATCGCCCTTGAAAACGGTCATATCGTGCGCGATCAAGAGAGAGGAGGCTACGGCTACTATGGTGCTCTCTAACATTGGTTATTCACTGCGAGAGGCGTTTCGCCACATGCGCAGGAACTGGACAACCTGCTTCGGCGCTATCGTGACCATCTTCCTGTCGCTCTTTATCATTGGCTTGTTTGTCTTTGGCTCAGAGCTGCTTACCAACATGGTGGGTGGCGTTGAGGACAAAGTAACCATCCAAGCATTCTTGAGCGACGACGCAGACCGCACGCAAGTCGATGCGCTTCAGGAAAAGATTCGCAATTGGAACGACGTTGATAACGTCTCGTACAAGAGCAAAGAGCAGGCGCTCGAGGAGTACAAGCAGACTATGTCAAATAAGAATGCTGCAGATGCAGTTGCAGCACTTGACGGGCAAAATCCAGTTCCCGCCTCGCTTGTTATCAGACTCGATGAGCCACAGCATGTCGAGGAAGTCGCTACCAAGCTCATGAACGATTCAGACTTTGTGATGCTGGCAGATCAAGGTGATCCCAGCTCTGCCGTTCAGTATGGACAGGCGACGGTCGAGAAGCTCTTCAGCGTGACTTCCTACATTCGTATCATCATGATTGTGCTCGTAGCATTGCTTGCCTTTGTGGCGTTTGTCTTTATCAATAACACCATTCGCTTGGCAATTGCTGCTCGCCAGCGCGAGATTGGCATCATGAAGCTCGTTGGTGCATCAAATGGCTTTATCCGCGGGCCCTTTATCATGGAAGGCGCGCTCGAAGCTCTGCTTGGCGCTCTGCTTGCAGTGGGTGCGCTTCAGGCAATCCGTACACACTTGCTGCCGCGCTTGGCTAACAGCCTGCAGTTTTTGACCTTTGCGGTGTCTGATGCCTTCTTTATTCGCCTGTTTGTCCTGTTGGTTGCTGTGGGCATTGTCATGGGTATCGTGGGTTCGGCCATTGCAATGAGGAGGTTCCTCAGGGTCTAGCAGTCTTGATACGACAGGGTAGATACAGTTTTGTAGCAAGATGACATGCGGCACGGCCCCGCGAGGGGTCGTGCCGTTATCAGTAAAGAGAGGGCGGGCGATGGCACGCAAACGTGGAAGGTCGCATGGCTCACGTAAACGAAAAAACACTGCAGGCACCAGAAAGACGCATCCGAGCTTTACCGGTACGCTTCGCATGACTCAAGCTGGCAATGCGAGTGTTGTGGGACCCGATGGCGTGCATCCGGTGGCACGCGGGGCTCTTCACGGAGCTATGCAGGGAGACCTCGTCCAGTACATCCTGACCAAACGGGGTCCTGCCGAGCCTCAGGCAGTAATTGGTGCGGTGCTTGAGCGAAAAGCCACACACATTCTGGGAACCTACGAAAGGCTCGAGCCGTTAGGCGTGGTAGTTCCGCTTGACAAGCGTTTAAAGCATGACTTCTTTGTGCTGCCTAAGGACACAAGCGCGAAAAAGCTTGGCGTGCATGAAGGAGATATTGTTCGCGCACGGATTCTGAGCTATCCAACTCGCCATGAAGCGGGTGTGGTAACGATTGAGCGGCGTTTGGGCGCAGCGAACGAGCTGGACATTGGTGTCGAGGCAATCATTGCGTCGTGGGGGCTTGATACCGAGTTTTCTCAAGCAGTGCAAGCCGAGGTACAAGCGCTGAGCGATGACATTGCCAAGGAGCTTGAGCGGCCCGAGCGACAAGACCTGCGAGGTGCATGCTGCTTTACCATCGATCCTGCGGATGCACGTGATTTTGACGATGCGGTGTTTGCGCGAGAGCTTGAAGACGGCGGCTTTGAGCTGGCGGTTCACATTGCAGATGTCAGCCATTACGTGCGTTGGGAGTCTTCCCTTGATGTGACAGCGCGCGCTCGAGGATGCTCGTGTTATCTCGTTGACCGTGTGATACCTATGCTTCCTGAGCGCCTCTCAAATGACTTGTGTTCTTTGCGTCCACACGAAGACCGCCTTGCCATGAGCGTACTTATGACGCTCGACGAGCGAGCAAAGCTTGTCGAAGCTCGCTTTGCGCGCTCGGTCATCCATTCAGATGCTCGTTTGAACTATGACGAGGTTGATGAGTTCTTAGACGGTCGGCTTGAAGCAGCTGCTTTAGGTGCTGGGTTGGTGGGCGATGTTTCGCGGAGCACCGATTCTGCGGGCAGCGACGCCCAAGGCAGCAAACCAGCAGATGCCCAAGCCGTCGGTAACGCCATCGTTGTTCTCGACAGGATTGCCCAGCTCAGGCAAAGCTTGCGTCATGAGCGAGGTGCGATCGATTTCCAATCGCAAGAAGCCAAGGTCATGCTCGATGCCGAGAAAAAGCCCATCGGGGTTCGCGTTCGCACCAAGACTCGTGCCACATCACTCGTGGAAGAGGCCATGCTGCTTGCCAATGAGGCAGTAGGAAAAGAACTCGCAGACAACGCTATGGTGAGCGCCTATCGTGTCCATGAAAGTCCTTCTCCCGACAGCATTGCCCAGCTCATCTTGGCTCTCAAAGAGCTTGGACTTGCACAGGGCAAAACAGCAGATGCGCTCGTGGCAGGGGATGCCCATGCCATCCAACAAACGCTCGAGCAGGTGCAAGGAAAGCCCGAGGAGTACCTTGTGTCCACTATGCTCTTGAGGTCTATGAAGCGAGCCATTTATCTTCCCAACAACCAAGGACACTACGCATTAGGAGCCCCCTCGTATTGCCACTTTACCTCGCCCATCAGGCGATACCCCGATCTTGTGGTGCATCGAAGCCTCAAAGCTTTGCTCGACAATACCCGTGACTCGAAGTCCCAGCGAGACTACCACAAACAAGCTGTACAGATTTGCGCTACCGCATCTGAGCAAGAGCGCGTGGCAGATGCGGCGGCGTCGGCATCACAAAATGTGAAGTTGGCGGAGTTTTACTCGGACAAACTCTCTGAGCGCTTCTCGGGTATTGTGAGTGGTGTCGAAAGCTACGGACTCTTTGTGCGTCTGGACGACACACTCGCAGAAGGATTGCTTCCGGTCCGGCTGCTTGGAGACGAATGGTTTGACTACGACGAGGCACGTCTTACCTTGCGCGGCGAGGAAAGCAGGCGTACATGGCGTCTCGGCCAGCGCATAGCTGTTATGGTCACAGCGACCGATCCTATTCGTGGTCGCATTGATTTTGCCCTTGCAGGACCTGTGCCTGCTCCTTTGCTACACTGATGCGAGCATAAAAGAGTAGGGAATGGTTGGTGAACAAAGGAGTCGTTGGTGAATAACTCAGCCATGGTAGAAGGTCTCGAGCGTGCGGAGATGCTGCTCATGGAACAAGATCTCGAGGCGGCACAAGAGCTCTTGGCACGTCTTGCAGAAGATGCAGAAGAATACGTTGACCGCAACTGTCCGGCGACAGACGAGCAACAGTGGTTTTCTTTTCCAAGCTCCTATGAGCGTCTTGCCTACAAACAAGTTGAGCGCGACCCCCGCGAGTTACACGACGTGGGAGAGCCGCTTGACCAGCTCTATTCGCTGCTGGCGCTAAGCCAGCTGGGTCTTGGAGACTACGAGCAAGCGGCATTTTCTCTCAAGCAGGCTATTCGTTGGAATCCTATGAACTGTGCTGCACGGCTCGATTTGGCTGAGCTCTACCGCGTTGGTGGCGATGAGCGAGAATGCCTTGCCTTATCGCTGTCAGTTATCGAGCGCACCAGCGATGTTAAGCAGCTCGCGCGTGCTTACAGCAATTTTGCTCGCTTTTGGCAAAACACCAAGGACAACCAGCGCGCTGCTGCGGCGCTGCGACTTGCTCGTAAGCTCGATGCGCGAGACAGCGTAACCGATGCCATGATTCAAGCAGCGGCTGGCAGCGACTCTGATCCTGATTCCATTGACGATGAGCTCATGAACAAGCTGCTTGAAGACGAAGGCATTCCCCGGGGAGCCAATGCTGAGGTTGCTGCATGTTTGCTCGTATGCGCTCGCATTGCAGCCCAAGAAGGAGACCGCAATCGGGCAACTACGCTTACCATCCAAGCGCGCGACCTCGTAGGACACGAGCATGCAGCTGCACTCATCAAAACCATCAACGAGGCAGAATGAGAGACGCCCTGCTCATGCGCAAACAAAGACAGAATGAGAGACACCATGCCAACGCATGAACGTAAACAGAATGAGAGACACCATGCCAACGCATGAACGTAAAACCATCGCAAAAAACCGCTCGGCCAAGCACGAGTATTTCATCGAAGAAGAGTTTGAGGCAGGCATCGAGCTCACGGGTACTGAGGTAAGAAGCCTCCGTGAGCGATCTTGTCAGATAACTGACAGTTTTTGTCTCATTCGAGGGGGACAACTCTGGCTGCATGGGGTGCATATCGCACCGTTTTCTCATGGCAGTATCTTCAACGGAGACCCCGACCGCAAACGTCGTCTACTTATGCATCGCAAGCAGATTGATTATCTCGACGGCAAGCTCCGTACAAAAGGTATGGCAATTGTTCCGCTTGAGATGTATTTCAACGAGGCAAATCGCGTCAAGCTTACCGTAGCCCTTGCTCGTGGCAAAAAGCTCTATGACAAGCGAGCAGACATGGCAAAGCGCGACATGGACCGAGACATTCAGCGTGCTCTCAAGGAGCGCAGCCGCTGACGTAGGCTTGAGCTACCAGCGCTGAGGCTGCCAGCGGTTGAATGTGCGCGGTGAGCGGCAAATTGTCGATTCTCAGTTTGAGGCAGAAGCGCTGGGGTACATAGCAAGTACCGAGCGCTACAAGAGCACTCCGAGGGCGTTTTCCAGAAAAGAGGTGATTCCAGTGGACGACTTAGAAAACACATACACGTTCCGTTGTGCTGTGTGCGGATTTGAGGTCACAGTGGACTCCACGGAACTGCCTTCGGATTATGTATGCCCCGTGTGCGGCACTGGAGCCGAGGAGTTCAAACAAACGATGGAGTAATACGGAACGGACGAGATACGCTTCGTCTCGTTGGTATTGCGAGAAGCACCTATTCGCCGGCATTCGCCGGCACTTACGTTAAAGCGAACTATGAAGTGTACGCGACAGGCCTAGTTTTATTACTGGGCCTGTTTTGTGACTGCAAAGCTGGTACAATAGCGGGCGCGTTCGCAGGACCTTGACAATCGTACGAACAACCACTGTCTGACACGTGTTAGTTGAGCCTAGAGTAAAAACTGGACTTGCCTAGCACAAACAGTGGAATCACTCAATCACTCGCGTGACTGAGTTCGCTCATTGGGGGGCGACTGGTTTCGACAGGGTGGATCTGAGATGGCAAGCAAGCCGTGGTCTCCTCGCCACGTTAAACAGGGGTACCGTCAAATGAATTGACGACAACACCATGGTCGAGAGCACCTACGCTCTTGCTGCTTAATTAAAACGCAGCCGTCAAACTGAGGTTACTCCCGTCCTCAGGGCGACGTCACTTGAGGGAGATGCTCGCAGAGACGTAGTCGGTATGCTCTGCGCTAAGCCTGAACCGACTGGGAGAGACCGAGCGTGTCACTTCGCGCGGGCTCTTTGAGATGAAATAAGTGACTGAGCTTGGAGAAAACCATCAGGGAGCCATTTTGGACCGGAGTTCGATTCTCCGCGCCTCCACCATGATTGTTCTATCCGAACACTGCTCTTCTACCCCGGAGGGCTAGCTGTTCTGATATGGCTATAGAAAAACAGGGTAACTATCTGCTGGTAGTTGCCCTGTTTCCACTTCTGAACGATAATTATTCTTAAGATACACGTATCTTAAAGCTTCTCCTCATGTGGCTTGAATATATATGAAGCTGCAGATGAATACGTGCAAAAGGGCTGTAACTTCAAAGAGAAATAGGGCTTATGGCGAAAAATTATAAGAATTATCCTGCAGCTCAGGAATTAATTGATAGAGCTATGAAGCTCGACCCGGCTCTTGCAGCAGATATACGAGCTTTTGCACGCTCACGCGAGTTTGGTCTGGTTTTTGAGCACAACCGTCCAGAGGCAATGCGACTCTATGGCAAACCAATCAATGAGGGAGACATAGTTCATGTTTTGCCCGAGCGTGGAGTAATGGAATCTGATAAAAGTCACATTGAATGGCGTGTTTCAGAGATAAACGGAGACGAAGTTTTTCTTGAACAACTAGAAGATACAAACGTTACCATACAAGCATCAATTGAGGATGTTGTTGCAATAGCAGAGTATGACCAGCCCATTTATGCGGGGTTGCGTGAAGTTGGCAGAATTGAACGCGGGGGGGGGCAAACTCAACAGCCCCGGCGTTAAGCCCTACCACGTCGTAATAAACGGCGAGAACTACCACGCACTAGAGGCGCTTGAATTCTGCTATGCAGGTAAGGTGGACTGCATCTACATCGACCCGCCATACAACACTGGTGCTAGAGACTGGAAATACAATAACGATTATGTCGACGGCAATGATGCCTACAGGCACAGTAAATGGCTTGCTTGGATGGAACGCAGGCTAAAACTGGCTAAGACGCTGTTAAATCCGAAAGAATCTGTGCTTATTGTTGCGATTGACGAGAAGGAGTACTTGCGAACCGGATTGTTATTGGAACAAGTTTTTTCAGCAAATGACGTGCAAATGGTAACCACAATTATTAATCCTGCTGGGGCAATACGAACGGGTGGTTTTTCGCGAGTTGAAGAGCATTTATTTATTGTCACGTTGGGCGAGGCAAAGGTCATTCAACAACAAAATACCATGCTCGACGAAGTTATTCGAAAGGAAGAGAATCGCGACGTTAGCTGGATTGGCCTGAGGAGAAGAGAACCTTCGAGTGTAAGGTCTGCACGACCAAATCAGTTTTACCCCATATTCGTTGATGAAAAAACAGGATACATTGAGTCCATCGGAGATGTAGTCCCTTTTGGTATTGACAGGAATACTATCGACGTACCAAGCGGTTGCTTTGCAATATGGCCCTTGAATTCAAAAGGCGAAGAGACATTATGGGGTTTAACACCAGACGTTTTACGAAATAATTGGCAAAAAGGATATGTACGCTTGGGAAATTGGGATGCAGACAAAAGAAAAGGTACAGTACAGTATTTGGCTGGTGGAACTATTGATGATGTAGAAAGTGGAAAGGCAGAGATAGTTGGACATCATCCAGATGGCGCAATAATAGCTCGCTATTATGACGTCGGAACAGTGCCTGCTAAACGCGTTTGGCATCAACAATCACATAATGCCGAAACGTATGGAACACTACTCATCAAGGCTTTAACCAATAGGCGCTTTCCATTTCCTAAATCTTTGTATGCGGTTGAAGACGCGCTACGATTTTTCGTATCCGACAAACCAAATGCTCTCGTTGTAGATTTCTTTGCCGGTTCAGGCACTACATGCCATGCCGTGATGCGTTTGAACCATCAGGACGGCGGGTATCGCCGTTGTATCTCGGTGACAAACAACGAGGTCTCCGAGGAAGAGGAGAAAAAGTTTACAAAGAAGAAGCTGCGTCAGGGAGACGAGAGGTGGGAGAACTACGGCATTGCTCGCTATATTACGTGGCCTCGAATCAAAGCCGCCATCACTGGTCTAACTCCTGAAGACGAACCAATAAAGGGTGAGTACGGCATCAAGACCGATGAATATCAAGAGGTCGAAGGCGAGGTCATTGACCCCGAGACCGGTAAGAAGATGCGCGGCAAGTTCTACAAGAAGACCAAGGTGCAGTCGAGGTCTGTTCCAGACCCGTTCCCAATGGCAGATGGCTTTGACGAGAACGCAATCTTCTTTGACCTAACGTACGAAGACCCCGATATGGTCGAGTTTGGCGAAGCTTTTACTGATATTGCTCCACTTCTATGGATGAAAGCAGGCTGCAAAGGCCGGATTATAGAAAACGAAGAGAAGGACTACGCCCTAGCAGATACTTATGCCGTTCTTTTCGATTACGCATACATGAATAGCTTCTCGAAGGCTGTTGAGGATAACGAGGACATCACAACTATCTTTGTTGTGACCGATGACGATAGACGATATGCGAACACAAAGAGACTGTTCCCTGGACGAGACGTAGTTCGTCTATATGAGTCTTATCTACACTCGTTCAAGATTGCTAGCGAAGGAGCAGTGAATTAATCATGCGCATTAAGTTAATGGACTTTCAAAAATCGGCATCAGAGAGACTGCTCAAAAACATTGCAAAGATGCGTCGGGAATATGAGGAAGACGAAAGGTTATCTGCAACCTGTCTTCAAGCTCCGACTGGCTCAGGCAAAACCGTCATCTCTGCAGATGCAATCGAAACGCTCTTCTTCGGTAATGACGAACTCCAAATAGACGGCGATGAAAAAGCCTGTGTCCTTTGGATTTCAGAATCACCAAATCTAAACGCCCAGACTCGAAATCGTTTTATGTCCATTTCAGACAAACTCGCAGACACCATTTTTGACAACCGTCATATCGAAACCATTGGAAATGACTTTTGTGCGGGAAGAGAGCTCCTAGACAAGCATCATGTGTACTTCCTTTCCAAAGACCTTCTTGGAAAGGGGAAGCTACTAACTAAGGGTAGCGAAGCTAACGGTGGGCGCACCTTCTGGGATGTTCTCAACCGCACGATTCAGGATAGAGATAGACACCTTTATCTATTCATTGATGAGGCACACCGAGGGCTAGGAGAAAACAAATCTAGTGAGACAGGTACCCCAACTATCTATGCAAACCTGATTGATGGTGCCGATGGTCGTATGCCTATGCCTATTGTTATCGGCATCTCCGCAACACCCCAGCGCTTTGAAAAAGCTATGATGACTCGACCCAATAGAGACCTCATTGCTACCGTTGAAATTAAACCCTCAGACGTACAGGAATCCGGACTTCTCAAAGATGTCATCGAGCTACGTATTCCTGCAGAAGACGACCATGTTGAGCATCAATACATCGATATGGCTTGCGAGCGTTTCGACCTCGCTCGCCAGCGCTGGGCTGCATACTGTGAAAAGGAAGATGAAGACACAGTTACGCCTGTGCTCGTCATGCAGGTTGTAGACGGTATTTCCAATGAAGCGCTAAAGACGCTTTGTGACCAAGTAATGCACAAATTGCCAGACCTAAACCCACAAATATCTTTTGCACATGTTTTTGGGTCACGCTCAGACATTGCTCCCGGTGGGAAATACTACATTCCTTACATCGAGCCAGAAAATGTAGCAGACACAACCTCTGTGCAGGTACTTTTTGCCAAAGAAGCTATCAGCAACGGTTGGGACTGTCCTAGAGCTGAGGTTATCTTCTCGCAAAGAAGACGCACAAATCCCACTTATATAACTCAGCTAATAGGACGCATGGTGCGCACTCCTTTAGCAAGGCGAATTGATTCAGACGAATCCTTAAACTCCGTAGCTTGCTATCTATCAGACTTCAATCCAGAAGCCGCGCAAGATGTTGTCGATTACTTAACCGGCAAGAAAGATGACCTCGGTGTTCCCCCTGTTTCTGAAGTTCTTGTTGACCCTGTCCGCGTAGAGCCTGTAATTCCAAGAACTCGAGAAGACTACGACCGTGAAGTTGCCGAATATGAAAAGCAAATTGAAGAGGCTAAAAAACAGCAGGAAGAAAAACAAGAAACCTTATTTAATGACATAAACAACGATAGTGAATTCGACGAAATTGACGAAACTCCCGTTATAGATATGCCTGCAGTGAACGAAAAACCTCAACCATCACCTTCTATTAGCAAACCTCAAGCCAAGTCCTTTACTCCCCCAATCAATATCCCAAAACCAGCTCCCCTAACGAAAAGAGATAACTCATTTACAGCCGATGATATGAAGCAAGTGCATGAAGCATGGGATTCGCTTATTGTTGAACGTGTTCCCTTTGGAGAGGCAAAGAACTCTTTTATCGCTTTATTAGATACCGCAACCCTAATGATGGATACCGGTTGGGATTCAAAAGCAGGCGAAGATGTACGTAAGGAATTCTGCAAGCGACTTGATGCACAAATGCTCATTCACTCCGATGAGTACAAGGAAGCTCGACACAAAGTTGAAGTAGCAGAAATGGAAATTATTTCCATTGATAAGCTGCATGGAAATACAATTACATACGCCCATGATGACCCCATCGCAGATGACTTTGGCATTGCTACAGCAGCAAAAGCAGCGGATAAAGTTTTTGGCGGAAAAGACCTTGTCAAGGAATATCGTAAACAAAGCAGGCTCATCAACAAGCTCAAGAACAGAGAAGTTGACCTGCGTCTTGCAGCAGTATCTAACTCGCCCTCGCTTATTCGAGAAATGCAGAATTGGGCAAAGAGTAAGCGAGATGAATATTTAGAGACCCATCGCCTCGACCGTGATTATGTCAGCGAAGAATATCGCCAAGAATACGACCGCCTTCAAAATGAATCTGGCTTAGCAATAGAGCGTAGTGTGCAGTGGCCATCGGGGAAGATGGTCTCTGGCAGCAATGACGAGCAGGGGAAGCTTGCACGCTATCCGAAGCATATTCTTCAGGATGAAGACGGCTTATTCCCCGCACACCTAAACAATCTTGAGAACCACGTACTAAGCAAAGAGATGACTCGCTCGAATGCCGTTGCCTTCTACAGAAATCCAGAGCACGCAAGAACTCCGACCGCATTCTCAGTGATATATACAACGTCATTGGGCAAGCGTGGCGCATGTCATCCAGACTTTATCTTCTTCATGCGAGATAGTGATGGAAAGGTACGTCCGGCAATTGTTGATGGACATGGTGCGCATTTAGATGATGCTATCGCGAAACTCAAAGGTTATGTTCGCTATATTCAACTTTATCCAGAAATGTTTGCACAATTCATCTCTGTATCGGATTTATCGAACTCAACTGAATACCGAGCAGTTGACCTGAAAGATTTAAGAGTTCAAGACTTGATTATGAATTACTCAGATGACTCCGCGGAAAGTCTATACACAAGCGAACTGAGTTTACACTATGGAGACAGAGGAGAAATACCCGAACTAATGAAGGCATTTAATGTAGTGCAAGTCTAAGCTCATCGTGCATCATCAACAATTTGGGTAAAGCTCACGTACTCACTCATAGGTACTGTGTATTCTTTGAACTCATCACCGTACTTGTAATGGTATGTCACATAGTCAATCCTGCGTTTGAACTGTTGATATGACTCGTGCTCCGTGCTGTGGAACGTATTAAAACGCATAGCATCAAAAAGTGCTTCAGGTGGCAGGATTGAAGCTATATGCAGCTCGTTCCAATTCGAAAGCTTATTAGCGTATCTGCATTTAAGCTGGTAGGTGTAATCATCACAAGCTGCTAATAGTTCAGGGATGCTCATAGAGTCCCCCCGAAGCTCATCCAAGAAGACGCATTTCTCATAGTTGTACATATCCCAGGGATGCTCGTAGTCATTTACTATGTAGACTTCATCACGACCTAGGCGCTCCATGAGCTGTAATCGCGAATACGATTTGCCCGTACCACTCAAACCACAGTGGTACGTAACAACGACTTCTCTAACTGGCGGTATCGACTCCCGAAGCATGGCTGCATACGCCGTATCAGTAGCACCCCTATAGTGAGCAAACTTAGCACCCATCGCATAGATGCTCGAAGGCTTTACACCAGAAGAAAGCAGCGCATCTATCTTTTCAAACACTCCACCGCGGGGCATAAAGCTATTGTCGCTTTTCCACTCACCCCAAATAACCGGCTCGCAAATCTGGGTATGCTTTTTCTCTTCGTGTTTTCCTGTCTTATACGTATAAGCTAGGGCATCATCGTATGAACCTCTAAGAGCGCTGATATTTGAATGAGGGTATTTCTTTTGCAGCACATAGAACTTAATCGGATTCTTTGAGAACACAAAGAGTTGCACGTGAGGCGTCCCCTCATCGCCAACCTCAGCAACCGCCATCACACAATTTAGCTTCGGGTCACGGTCTGGATTATTGCCCCCATCGATAAAGCGAAATATAAACTGCCATAGCACAGCCTGAATCTCTGGCTCTGTTGCTTCCCGCAAATCAAGCGGACACATTTCAGGATAGTGAACATGAGGATTATTACTAATCAGCATGTAGGCAAGTGCGCTTGATGGCTGTTCAAGAGCATCCTTTTTCGGCATTTCAGAAACACCTCCAATCTTTTGGGATAGAGACGGAATAAGAACGGGATAAGAATTCCTCTAGCGCAAATACCTATTCCCAGCATTAGGTTTCATGCAGAAATAGACGGGATAGACGGGGAGGGGGTAATAATTAGCCCCCTCCCCGTGCGCCGCTTCCCGCTTGCGGCCTGCGGCCGCGCGGGATCGGCGCTCTGCTCTATCCAAGAAACTCAGGCGAATCCCATTTCAAGCAATAAGGAGTTCGCTTATCAGCAGCAAGGCGGGCAACACGTTTAACTCGCTCCTCCATACTCATTGGCTGAGGTGCTCTACCCTTAATCCATCTACCGCCCGTTTCAGACGTAAGGGCATAGAACTGTCCTGGAAGCGTAAGCAAATCGCATGGACACTCTTCCTCACGCCCAGCAGAAATCATCTTCACCTGCTCTTGCCCGGAGGTTTTCATCGCAAAGCGAGTCGAACAATCAGAGCGAACTACCGTAGGCATCACGGACGAGTCACATGATTGGCAAATAATTAGCAATCCCATTCCGCACTGCCTACAACGGTTTACATAGTCAACCAGCTGGCTCTGAAAATGCTCCCGCTCCTTCTTGAGCAAGTGTTGGCTATTGGTAATGGCGCTCATTTCTTCCAACACAAGCAAGATGAAGGGGCGCTCTGGAGATATGGGATACTCTTCAAGCCCCTCTCTGAGCATATAGAGATAGCGTCTCTCCATCTCCGAACAAAGGCTATCAATTACCTGTAGCCAGTCGTTTTCGTTTATATAGACATGTGCTCTAGGTAATAGCCATGCAAGGCTCACGCGCTTGGGGTCAATGCAAATAGGCTGAAATGACGCCCCCATTGCCTCTGCAAGCGAAATTACAATCTCGCTAGAAAGTACGGATTTTCCTGAGCCACTCTGCCCTTGAATGAGTCCAAGTAAGCCAGAAGAGAGGCCAAGTTTTACATCTTCTCCAAGTGGAGTTTTTCCTACGGTCACCATCGTATTCATGGTTATCTTTCCTTTCGGTAATGCAATACGAGCGTTAGTGGGTATTGCCGTGCTAGTTTGCCTGTAGTGGCAATTAAGTCGTAGTCTTCAACCTTTGAAAATGCAGTCTCAATATGCCTTGCCATTGGGAGAACGTCTGTACTGTCCCTGCCCGGATATTGGATACGAAAAAATACGTAAGCAATTCCATCTTTACGAGAGACTTTGATGCGATGCTTAAATCCACCAGCGCGTAGCTTTTCAGGAAGAATTTTTGCTTCCCGTAATGCAAGCACAATCTCATTTTCTATGTTTGCCTTGAGGGGTACTGTTCTTCCAATGATGAGTGAGGCAATGAGCACTACCACACCCACTGCGAAGGCGGCAACGCCTGCATACATTAGCGGTGTGTAATCGAGCTCACCGATAATGGGAATTGCTTTCCAATCGGGGAGGAACTGAGTAAGTAAATATATTGAGATAGAGCAGAAGCCAAGCAGCAATGCACAAGCACCAAACGAAATTGAGAAAGGCTGCTTTGGCTTCCAAGTGTCAAAGAATAGGTCGGCTGAGTGGGAATCCGAAGACTCCCACCCAACCTGTGCTTGTGCCTGGAAAGGCGCGGACATTATTTGCCGTCCTTTGTGTTAATGGCCTTTAGCCCTGAGATTCGGAATTCAATTCGACCGTTGTCGTTAAACACGAACTCAGGGTCCAGAAGCTCTACCGCTACTGATTCGCCATAAGGAACCTCGAGTGGCATCTCCTTATAGGGCAAGCGAATCATGATACTTATATCTTCGCCGCCCATAGACCCCTTGGGG
>JAFUCQ010000143.1 GCA_017459605.1 Atopobiaceae bacterium | reverse complement strand
TTTGAGGGGGAGCATCATGCCAGCATCTGTTCTGGTGGGAACCCAGTGGGGTGATGAGGGAAAAGGTAAGGTAACCGACCTCATAGCCACAGATTTTGATCTTGTTTGCCGCTATGCGGGTGGCGCCAACGCAGGACACACGGTTATTGTGGGAGACACCCAGCTGGCGCTTCATCAAATACCCTCGGGAATTATGTATGAGGGAACAACGTCGCTTATTGGTAATGGTTGCATTGTTGATCCAGCCGTTGTTCTCGATGAAATGGATACCCTCGAGTCTCAGGGCATCTCTTGCGATGATCTCAAGATAAGCGGTAATGCCCATATTGTGATGCCTTATCACAAAGACCTTGATGGTGCTCATGAAAAACGTTTGGGCAAAAACCTCATCGGCACTACCAAGCGCGGCGTTGGTCCTACCTACATGGATAAGATGAACCGAACGGGACTTCGTGTGCAAGACATGCTCGACGAAAAGATTTTCCGCGAAAAACTGGAGGCTGCACTTGCCTATACCAATCCAACCCTTGAGCTTGTGTATGGGTTGCCAACGTATACGGTCGACCAAATCTGCGAAACCTATCTTGGCTATGCGGAGCGGATTCGTCCACATATTTGCGAGAGCTCGCGTTTGCTCAACACCGCACTTGATGAGGGAAAAAATGTTCTGTTTGAAGGTGCGCAAGCAACGATGCTCGACATTGACCACGGCACCTATCCCTTTGTAACGAGCTCTAACTGTACCGCAGGTGGAGCCGTCACGGGAAGCGGTGTTGGACCAACGCAAATCGAGCGTGTGTTAGGCGTTGCAAAAGCCTATCTCACGCGCGTGGGTTCTGGTCCTTTCCCAACAGAGTTGCCCGAGGGAGACTACGCCGGAGACCTTCTCGGCAAGGTGGGTCACGAGTTTGGTGTTACCACGGGCCGCAAGCGTCGTTGTGGCTGGTATGACGCAGTTGTGGTGAACTATGCGGCTCGTGTTAACGGACTCACGGATTTGGCAATTACCAAGCTCGACGTGTTGGGTTGCCTCGAAAAGATCAAAGTCTGCGTTGCCTATGAGTGCGACGGTGTTCGCTACGATACCGTTCCTGAGCATCAGAGTGTTTTTTATCACGCAACTCCCATCTATGAGGAGATGGATGGTTGGATGTGTGATATCTCAGGAATTCGAGAGTTTGACCAGCTACCGCAAGAGGCAAAAGACTACATTGAGCTTCTTGAAGGCTTGGCAAATACACGTGTATCCATCATTACTGTTGGCCCCGAGCGCGACCAAACAATTAACCGTAGTTGGAGCTAGGAGGATTTATGAGCGACAAGCGCTACAACATCTTGCTTTTAGGTTCTGGTGGACGAGAGCACGCGTTGCTCAAAAAGCTCAGCGAATCACCTGTGGTAGGAAAGCTTTGGGTGGCTCCGGGCAACGGTGGCATGTGGCAGGAAGCGGAGAGAGTTGAGCTCAATCCCGAGGATGGAGGCGCAGTTGCTCAGTGGTCACGCGAGCATGACATCGATTTGGTTGTCATAGGACCCGAAGCACCGCTCGTGGCAGGTGTTGCAGATGCTGTCCGTGCTGCAGGAATTGCCGTGTTTGGACCATCTCAAGCCGCCGCTCAGATGGAGGGTTCCAAGCAGTTTGCAAAAGAGGTTATGGAGCGAGCTGGGGTTCCTACCGCCGCATGGCGCTCGTTTACCAATGAGGACGAGTGTTGTGCTTATGTCAGAGAGCTTAACGGACCCTGTGTGGTAAAGGCAGACGGTCTTGCAGCAGGCAAGGGCGTCATAGTGGCAAGCAATGTTGACGAGGCTCTCGACGGAGTATGCCAGTGTTTCTCGGGAAGCTTTGGAGCTGCAGGAGATACGGTTGTGGTCGAGGAGCTCTTGGTTGGCCCCGAGTGCTCACTTTTGGCGCTCACCGACGGCAAAACGCTGGTACCGCTTGCAAGCTCTCAAGACCACAAACGAGCTTATGAGGGAGACAAAGGCCCCAACACGGGAGGCATGGGCGTCTATTCGCCGGTGCCCATTGTGAGCGATGAAGAGCTCGCTGAGATGATTGAGATTGAACAGCGCGTGGTCGATCAGCTGGCAAAAGACGGTATCGACTACAAGGGTTGCCTCTACGGCGGCTTTATGCTTACCAAAGAAGGTCCCAAAGTTCTCGAGTTTAACGCTCGTTTTGGCGATCCAGAGACGCAGGTTGTATTGCCGCGCATGGAAGCAGACCTCGTGGAGGTTTTTCTCGCTATTGATGAGGGACGCCTTGAAGAGGCTGAGATCTCGTGGAGCGATAGCTGGGCGGTTGATATTGTCTTGGCGAGCGCGGGATATCCTGGTAGCTACGAAACAGGCAAGCCCATCAGCGGCATAGATAAGGCAGAGAAACTCGAGGGAGTTACGGTATATCATGCTGGCACACGCCTTGAAGAAGACGGGACGCTCGTGACCGCGGGTGGCCGCGTTTTGGGCGTAACCGCCGTGGCAGCGAGCTTCGAGGAAGCGCGTGAGCGTGTCCTACAGGCGTGTGAGCTCATTGAATTTGAAGGCAAGACATACAGAAGAGACATTGGTCTCAAAGCGCTTGGCGGACGAGCTGCGTGGGAGATGTAAGAATGAAAGACGATGACCTCATTGAGTTGTCCGAAAGCCGTGAGCTCGCTCAGCGTAAGACGAGTGCTATTGAGAGTCTCAGCGCGATGGCAGACGAAATAGCCGATTCTGATGAGTCTAGCTCACACACCGCCAACAGACGCGGTCTTGTGCTGGGCGGAGACGACCCACGAGACGCTGCCCTTGAAGAGCATCCCGTAGCAGAAAACACAATGTACCAAGGGCTTATCTTTAATGTCAGCCGCCTTGACGTGCAACTCTCTGATGGTCAGATGGCGGCACGTGATGTTGTGCGCCATCCGGGCGCGGTTGCCATAGTTGCCCTGAGCGACGATGGCCGTATATGTTTGGTGCGTCAATACCGAGCTTCCTTGGGTCGTGTGACGGTAGAGATACCTGCGGGAAAGCTCGACCCAGGAGAAGACCCGCTTGATTGCGCCCGTCGTGAATTGGAAGAAGAAACCGGCTTTTCGAGTGAAAAGATTGCTTTTCTGACGAGTTTTATCACCTCAGTTGGCTTTTCTGACGAGGTGATTTATCTCTACATGGCAACCGGCATAAAACAAGGAGAGGCCCACCCTGATGAAGATGAATTCATCAACGTGGACCTTGTTGACTTGGATGAGGTTATAAATGCGGTGCTTGATGGAAGAATCGAAGATGTGAAGACCATCGTTGGAGCACTTGCTTGTGACGCCATCTCACGAAGGCTTTCTCCCTAACTTAGTGCACCTCAACGGTTTAGACGGATGTCAAGAGTGCGCTGACGTGACTGAGTTGGCTCTCAAAACTCACACCCCTGAGTTCAAAATCAGGCTGTGTCGTGGTGATTCTCATAGCATCTCGTACAAAGTCGCTCGCAAACTGGAGTGCCTCGACTAAGGTGCGCTCACACATAATGGCTGCTAAAAGACTGCTTGCAAAAAGATCTCCTGTACCGTGGAGCATGTAGGGCAAAAATTCGCCAGACACCTCTTGCAAACCAGCTGTCCCTTGGAATCCAAGGTAGTTGTGCACAATACTCTCGCCCTCATGCACAACTCCCTTGAGAACAACAGAGTGAGCTCCCATGTCTAAGAGCGCATCGATATTCCTTTGGACAAACACCTCATCAACATCTTGGCCTTGATAGGCAATACCCGTAAGAATTGCAGCCTCGGTAAGATTGGGGGTGAGTACATCGGCGCCGTTAACAAGCTCAGCCATTGCCGAGCAAAGCTCTGGCGTGTAGGTTTGATACATCTCGCCGCCATCACCCATAACGGGGTCGACTATGCGCAGTGCGCCGGGATGCTCCTCATAGAGGCGCTGAATGGCTCCCACTTGCTCAGGTGCTCCAAGAAAACCCGAATAGACGGCATCAAGCTCAACACCCTCTTCTTTCCACGCATCGAGATAGGGCTCAAGCATCTCGGTAGTGTCGTGCATATAAAAGACTGGGAACTTTGTGTGGGCAGAAAAAAGACCTGTAGGAACAGGACAAACATCACACCCCGCTGCACTCAAAACAGGAATGGCTACACCAAGCGAGCATTTGCCATAACCACACAGGTCATGAACAGCTGCAATACGCGGGATGTAGGATTGGGGACGTGAATAGAGCGGTGCGTCTTTTTGAATACGTGTCATGGTTTCCTCCGTAACGTGGACTAATGGACCGACGCTGGGTGCTCAATTGTAGTCTCTTTTTTACGAAAACAGCTGCAAGAAAACTGCTTGAGCGATAAGTTGAAACAAACCAAAGCAGATAGGTCGAGTAAGGCAGGGCAAGTAAGGCAGAGCAAGCATGACAGGGCAAGCGAGCCAAAGCAAGTAGAGCAGGGCAAGCAAGCCAAAGCAAGCAGAGCGGGGCAAGCAAGGCTCGCCAAAACTCACAAGTCTGCTCACTCAACTCTGAGCCATTCGGACGGTCTCTTAGGCAAGTTTTGGCTTATCACAAAAGTTAACTAAACATAACTTATACTATCTACTAGCGGTTATGTAAGATTATTGCTTGCCAGAGATGCTTGGCAGCAAGCTGCGGGGCGAGCAGTGAGAGTATCGAGGAGCTTTGAGCGTGGCAAGGACGCTTGAATGGCAGGGTGAGCGACAGGAGTCCCAAGGGGCTCTGTACTACAAGCTTGCCGGGCCACAAGGATCCAAAGGAAGCCTTAGCATTGCTCGACTTCTTGATGGCATCAATTTAGCGGTCTACGATTTGCGGGGTTCTCATTTTGGGGGCATACGTGGAATCGGTGAGACTGGGCAAAAGAACTACCTCTGCCATTGCCGGCGGGGCTCATTTGAAAGCCCCAACAAAGCACAGATTGATATTGGAGACATTTTTACCAGTCAGCAGGCCATATCAGAGCTAACGTTTAACATGCCTAAGCTCGGCTATTACGGGGTGGAGATTGGCATAAATCCTGATCGATTCAATGCTCGTACAAGGCGACTTCTGGCTGACTTTGACCTCATGGATGACAAAATCATGTGCTTGTGCGGAGATACAGCGATTTGTCCCTTGAGCGAAAGCGCAAGCATGAGCCATCTGTTCTCTGAGCTCTATGATCTATTGCCCTCAGCCAAGCGCGGACAGCTTTTGCTCAAAGTAATCGAAATACTGCAAGCGTTTAGCACTCAGAGAAACCAGCTACAACTGAGAGATGTTGCCACACAGTCTAAGAAAACAAGCTCTCACGCAGAGCTTGCCTTCAGGGCACAAAAGCTCATGATGGAGCATCTCGAGCAGCCACTAACCATTAACGATTTATCTGAACGATGCTCAACATCGCCCACCGTTCTTAAAGAGTCGTTCCGAGAGACCTTTGGACAGCCCATATACCAGTGGTATCGCCACTATCGAGCACAACAGGCAGCAGAACTCCTGAGTACAACAGAGCTTCCCGTTAACGATATCGCGCGTGCAGTAGGCTACTCTAATCCATCGAAGTTCTCGAAGGCATTTAACGACTGCTTGGGGATGACACCACGTAACTATAGGAAATATATCAAGGCGTCCAGCTAGGCTATTTTGCACCGCCGCTACCTGCGAAATGGCCCGAATAGATGAATTTAGAAACAAGCATTGACAGCAGCTATACAATAACCTATCTTCTCAGTAGGAGTTAACCACAGTTAACTATTAGCGCTGCATCAACGCAGCTTCATTCAAGCCATGTGGCAAAGATTGAGGAGGATTTACGTGAGTACAGTAGCAGTCGTTTATTGGAGCGGAACAGGCAACACTGCAGCTATGGCAAAGGCAGTAGAAGAGGGCGCCGCTAATGCTGGTGCCGAGGTTTCGCTCTTTGAGGTTTCTGAGTTTTCTGCCTCTGACGTTTCAAGCTATGACGCCTTTGCTTTTGGCTGCCCTGCCATGGGTGCTGAAGAGCTTGAGACAGATGAGTTTGAGCCGGTATGGGATGAGTGCGTGAGCTCATTTGGCACCAAGCCCGTTGGTCTTTTCGGCTCGTATGACTGGGGTGTTGGCGAGTGGATGGACATCTGGAAGGATGCTGCGGTTGACGCTGGAGTCAACGTTGTAGCAACTGTTATCGCCAACAATGATCCAGACGATGATGAGGTTGCTGCCTGCAACGAACTTGGTGAGACGCTCGCTAAATAGTTTTGAGCCTTTCCGTCTGAGGCGCCAAATACCTCCTCTCCGTTTGGCGCATACAGACATTATAAAATCGGACCGTTGATGCCTCCACGTCTCATCAACGGTCCGATTTCTGTATCACGCGTATATACCAGTGCGAAAGATACCAGCACGAAAGCTGTGCCACAAAAGAACTCCCGTCTCTCGTGGCACAGCAGCTTGAAGGCTTAGAGACCTTCAGTACGCAACCTGTTGTCGAGCGCTTCTTGGTGAATACTGTGCTGAAGAGCTACTTCTCGGTCTACCTTGCCTTCCTTTACCAAGTTAAAGAGGCTCTGGTCCATGGTGCGCATACCCTCTTTGCCCGAAGCAGCAATAACCGAGTCAATCTGATAGGCCTTTTCCTCACGGATGAGGTTTCTGATAGCGGGGTTAGAAATCATAATCTCAAAGGCAGGAACTACGGTACCGTCTTTGGTGGGCACCAACTGCTGACACACAATAGCTTGGAGTACCACCGAAAGCTGAATGCGAATTTGGCGCTGCTGGGTGGCTGGGAACACGTCAACAATACGGTCAACCGTACCCGATGCGCTGGTGGTGTGTAGGGTTGAGAAGAGCAGCTGGCTCATCTCTGCAGCCGTAATGGCGGTTGCTACCGTTTCTTGGTCGCGCATCTCGCCCAAAAGCATGATATCGGGAGCCTCGCGAAGGGCAGAACGCAGCGCCTCACTATAGCTTGAAATATCGGAGGGCACCTCTCGCTGGGTTACGATGCAGGAGCCGTGGCGATGCACGTATTCGATGGGGTCTTCCATTGTGATGATATGTGCCGTGCGCTCATGGTTGAGGCGGTCAATTATGCACGCCAAGGTAGTTGACTTACCTGCACCTGCAGGTCCTGTAACTAACACCATGCCCTTTTGGAAGCGCGATAGGCGCAGCACTTCTTCTGGGATGTGGTTATCCTCAGGACTGGGAAGTCCAAAGGGGATAACGCGTACTACAGCGCCAAGAGAGCCTCTTTGACGGAAGATGTTTGCGCGGAATCGACCCACACCGGGTATTGCAAAAGAAAAGTCATCGTCACGGTTAATAGAGTCCATGAAGACGTCGAAACGTTTGCCAGATACCTCATAAATTGCGCGTACAAATGCCTCGGTATCTGCAGGCATGAGTGGTGCAGAATCACTGCGCACCTGCATACCGCTTGCCTTGTAGGTCAAAGGCAGACCAGCGACAATAAAGATGTCGGAGGCCTTTTGCTCCACCATAGCCTGCAAGAGCTCTTTGAGATCCATCGGTGTCCTCGTTCCTAGTTCGAACTGCCAGACCACAAGGTTTCACCCTCGCTGCCGACACCCATTTCTGCCGTGGTTTTCCATTTACGTACTGAGTAGCTCAGATCATCGTTAATGCCAATCACTACGTCGAGTTTTCGACCAGACGTCGTGAGGTAGCTTACGGTAAGTGCATCTCCATCAACAGATGCTTGTGACTTTACCCCATAACCTTCAAGAGCTATTTCTGAAAGACGATTTGTAACAAGCTTGATAGCTCCTTGCTTGTCAAGACCGTCGTCAGAGGCATCTGCCAATACAGCATCGAGGTTAGAAAGCATTTCTTGTCCAATAGACTCTGCCAGGTAAGCCTCGGTGTTCATCTCTGCTTGGCGTTCAGAAAGCGTGGTCATAGCGCGTGCTGTTGAGTAGACAAGTACCGCCAACACAGCGAGCGCCAAGACAGCTACGAGGGTAAACAATGAGATGGGGCCAATTCTTACGCCACGACTGCGCTTCATCGAGCACCACCTCCTTGGTAGTTTGCACTTTGGAGCGAGTAGACTGTCTCGCCCTCCTCGTTAGTAACAACGATATTGGCTTGATAGAGGGTTCCGCGTTCGGTGGCGCGAGGATTAACAGTGCACGAAGCAGTGAGTCCCTCGCTCGTTGTCTCTGCCGAGACAGTCGTTGGATTGCTTGCAAACTGCTCAGCCACATTTGAAGCAAGCAGCACAGCGCGGTTAACCTCAGCCGAATGAGCACCAGCGCGAGATGCCTGAGAAAAGAGCTGAACAAAGATAGCAAGGGCCACTATGAGAAATGCGAGTAGCAGTAATGCCTCAACGAGAAAGCCAGCATTTCTCTCACTTGTGCGCTCATTTGCTGAGCGGGTGTGACCGGGGAGCTTATCAGGAAGATTATCGGCCATGCCTTACGCACCCCCTCTCTCGCTGCGTAGCGCAACATCAACAGAGCCTTGGTCGGTAAAGACCGTCAGCAAGCCGCCGTTATACGAAAAATCAAACGACTGAGACTCAACAACAGGAGTTGCTTTGTCAGGCGTATAGGGAGAGCCTGCTAAGGCGTACTCTTGAACAATTTGGCCTTTGTAGAGGTACATACGCGTTTCATAGCTGCCGTTTTCAGTTCTTTCAAAGAGCACTAACGAACGCCCCTCGGGGCCAGCTCCCGTGCCAATGGCATCGGTCTCATCGTTGGCATGTACGCTGTTTGCAATGAGATTAAGGCCAAGACGCGTGGCATCAGCGCTCGATTGATAGTCCATAAGACGGCGATAGGTATCGGTGCCCACCACAATGCACAAAAGCACGGTTATAATGAAAACCGCAAACAAGAGCACCGAGAATACGCGTCCAAGGTCTCGACCGCTTTCTATTTGCGGAAGAGAGCTGGGGCCTGCCGAATTAACAATCTGGTCTGCTCTACTCATCGGGGCACCACCACCACACTGGGCATAACGTTTCCTGCGTATGCCTCATACGTAATGACATAGTCATTATGGTTGACAGACAAGCCGTAGTTTTCCTCGAGATAGTCAAGAGAAGACGGATATGAGCCTTCGACCGCACAACAGCGCTTCGCCGAGTTGAGAATAGCATCTCTCATAGAGGCGGCTCCCTGCTGGCGCGAGTATTCTCGCACGGTAAAAAAGGCAAGCACCGCAAGAGCAACTACGAGAAACACAGCAACCACCCTACTGAGGAGTTTTCGCCGCGCAAGCTCTTGGTCTCGTTTTGTTTTTTCGTGATACATGTCTTATCCAATCGAGCGCATAATGCCGATGAGAGGAATCATCACTGCGATGAGGGTTCCACCAACAGTAATGGTGAGAAATGCTGCAAGTACCGGTTCTACGCGACCAATCAAAAGGTCAACCTGATCAATCGCGTCGTCGAAGAAAATCTCAGAGAGACGCGCGAGAACTTGGTCAAGACTACCTGAGCGATTACCAACAACCAACATGCGGGCATATACCGGCTCAAGAAGGTCATTCTCGGCAATCGCTTGGGTGAGGCTTCGTGGATTTTGAGAGTCAATCATGGCGTCATGTGCGCGACCGAGCTTCTCTGACAGCTCCTCGTGATCAACGATGCGCTGTGCCTGTGTCATAGCGGTCTCGTTGTCGATACCAGAAGAGGTATAGGTGGCGAGCGCCATCATGCAGCGGGAGAGCGCCATCTGATACATTGCACCCTTTGTGGCGGGAAGCTTTTCTAAGAACTTGGTGAGACGCTCACGCCCCTTGGGAGAGCGGCTCATGAAGGTTGCGATAAGAACCACAACGGTACAAACAAGCGTCACGATGAGGGCAATCCAGCCAACAGCAATTGATGCGGTAACAAAGCCATGAGAGCCGCCGGTAAGCGATCCGCTCATATTCTCATAGGCATGAATAAATACTGGCAAAATGACCGCGACAGTAAACGCCAAAATCACACTCATAATGCAGAGCAAAGCCGCAGGATAGCTCACGCTTGTACGGAGCTTCTCGTACATGCGATGCTCTTCATCGTAGTATTCATCGAGGTTTCGCAAGACGTTATCAAGGCGCCCGCTCTGCTCGCCTGTTGCCACCATATCGATAGCGTACTGAGGAAATGCACCGCACTTTTCCATAGCGCCTGCGAGGTTATCACCTTGGATGAGAAAAGAATAAATCTCTGCACAGACATCTTTGAACTGAGACTCATCCCGGTTGACAGACAGCATGTGTACTGCCTCATCGGTTTGAATACCTGCTGACAGCATGGTGGCCACACTTCCAAAGAAGGCGGATAGCGCACTGCTCTCAAGCATTGTAGCTGCCATGTGTAAATCCTCGCTTTCGTTAGTACGTGTACCTATCAGTGTAGGTCTTTCCATCCCCTACATACTCCAGAGGGCTTGAGGCGGCGGCAAATGTCAGGTCAACGCGAGACCATGTGTTTTGGTCCACGCTGAAATGTGCCGTCTGCCACTCGCCATCTATGTATATGACAATCCAGGCGTGATATAGCTCTCCAGGCGAGACATATCCAGTAACAATTCTACATGGTATGCCGAGACTGCGGAGCATGGCAGCACCAAGAGACGCATAATCAAAGCAAATACCCTTTCCCGACGACAGCGTTTCGTCTGGATTGGGAACATATCCACTCACACTTTCGAGTGCATCTGCCTTTTCCTGATCATACGTAACGTTCTCTATTATATAGCTGCATACAGCCTGAACTGCCTCACCTTGGTTTTGAGCATCAGCACATAAGGTGCGTGCCTCTGAAACACAACTGCTTTCGTCTGTGTAGGTACAAAAAAGATTAGGCCTAAGATAGGGATCAAATTCAGAATCAAGGGTTACATCAGTTTCTACAGAAGCCAACTCAACATAGTTCGTGCCACTTGTGTTTTGCATAACGCGCACCTCATAGTGGCCGTTTCCCATGTTGACAGGAACAACGATGGGAGTTCCATCAGACGGAAGATCATAGTTGTAACTCATGTCACCTGAGCGAACCTGCAGTTTAAGACGCGCTGGATTTACGGCTCGTGCGCCAAAATAGCCAAGGTGTGCTTCAGAGACATCGATAAAGGCATCATTATTTTGTGTGGCAGCCTCTTCGTTGAATCGAGAGGTGAGTATGTGCTCGGGAAGACTAAACGATTTGCCCTCAGCATGGCTTTGTGAGCAGCCAAACAAACTCAGAAGAGCAAGGAGCAAGGCCATAACAAGCAGCCGAAGCTGCTGTTTTTGGGCGCTGCTCTGGACCATCTCCATATGCTCTCTCTCGAAATGAACAGTTATACACTATTGTATCCGCGCAAGCTCTATAATAGAGCCATTGTTTTTAAGGCTACATGATACTTCACTTCTTATTAAGAGGCTTGGGCTTACAGATTTCTTCAAATACAAGATATAGTGGGGCTGTTAGCTGCAGCTACCGTTCATCGCCAAATTGTGTACGAGAAGCGAATTTTTATAAAGTTAGAATAAAGAATATATATTTCGGCTATAGTAAGTAAGACCATGACTGGCACTATTCTGAAAGTTGGTCATGGTTTGAAGGAGGAAATGACCCGTCCAATCGGGCGGGTGACGCCAGAGCCGAAAGGCCCGACGGATAAAGGGTGGTTAGCATGAACAAGCGACTGAGGAAGCTTCTGCTTAGCAGAGACAGTGCTGGGCACAAGGCACTCGCTGGAGTGCTGGCATTTGCCTTAGCAAGCTCCAGTTTTCCCGTGGCCGCACTTGGGGCTGATGAGACGCAGGAGGTCTCCCAGCCGCCAATCGAGCTCACTGAGCAGTCTGCTGTTGCAGATGAGGCTGTTGAGCTTGTCGAGGAAGGCGGCGTAGTAGACGGCCAACCTGCCTTAGTTGAGCAGGTAGCCCCGCAGGCAGAGGTAAGTCTCTGGCTTGCTTTTGAGCATGGCTACATTAACTACAGCGATCAAATCATTGCAGCACCTACCAGCAACGTGTTGGTGCCTGCAGGTAAGGATCTTGTCTTTGTCGCTTTGCCCGACGAGGGTCACACCGTCGTTCGTGTAGCTTACGCTGACGCAGAAGGCGAGCATGAGCTTGGCGGTGCCATGGGTCTCTATACCATTCCAGCTTTTGCACTCAACAGCGATGCCACCCTCATTGTTGTAGCAGAGCGTCTTGAGACCACGCCCGAGGTGTCTGAGCTCGAGGCAAGCACCATTGTTGACAACACCGTCATTAGGCCGCAGGCAGAAGAAGAGGTCGAGGCTGAGGTAGAGGCCGAGCCCGTTTCTGCTGGTATCGTTTTGGCAGAGCCCGCACTTTCCAGCCAAGATATCACTCAGGTAGACGAGGGCGTCGTTGCTCTTGATCAAGACCAGACCTACACCCTTGAAGGTATTCCCGCTGAGGCCACAGTGACAAGCACCAACGACCAGATTGCTTCTGTTGCACTGGTAGATGGCAACTATGTAGTTAGCGGCAAGGCTGGCGGAGAAGTCACCGTGAGCGCAGTGGTTCAGGATGGCGACAACACAGTTGAGCACAGCTACGTGGTGCAAGTGAGCGCAACCGATCGCAATGTGAGCTTTGATGCCAACGGTGGCAGTGGTCAGGCACCTGAGGCAATTACCGCACGTACTGGCTCAGAGATTGAGCTTCCCGATTACAGTGGCACCAAGGCAGGATACAGCTTTGTTGGATGGTCAACCGACCGCGACGCAGCCGGCAAAGGCAGCCAGCACTATACGCAAGCAGTTTATGCTGCAGGCGACAAATACCTTGTGAGCGAAAACACCACGCTCTTTGCAGTGTGGGCAGAGAGTGGTCAGGCAGTTACCTTTGCACTTCGCACCGATGGTGTGGTTGCAACTGAGCCTCAGCAGCATGCTCAGTCTGACTACGTAACCGTTACAACCATTGAGGGCGCCGTGAAGACTGGTCAGTTTGTCGCTGATAGCTCTCAAGGCGTCGATTCCTACCTTGACAAGCTTCCCTCAGATGCAGAGATTGCAGCAGCTGTAAGCAGCTATAATCCAGCAACCCAGCACGTTCTGTGGTATGTCTTGAAGTCCGAGAATAGCGGCTGGCGCGTTGAGGGAACCATCCTTGACAATGACGCCATTACTGTGAGCTATGACGCCAACTGCCCCGCTGGTAGCTGGTCTGTTATGCCCGATGGTGCTCAGTATGCTCAGGGCGAAGATGTAACCGTGGCTCCCAAGTCTCCGGTTCGCAAGGGTTATGTATTTGCTGGCTGGAACACTGCAGCTGACGGAACGGGAACTTCCTATGAGGGCGGCGACGTCTTTGTTGCTCGTGAGAACGTTACCCTGTTTGCACAGTGGGAGCTCGCAGCCCCCGTTACCATTACCCTGCTCGACGCAGAGTTTGAGTATGACGGAGAAGAGCACACCGCCAAGGGCTTCCGCGTTGACGGACAGCTCAACCCCGGAGATCGCATCACCAAGGTGCTGACCGATGGTGTTATCGTCGACGCAGGAACTGTCGAGAACAACATTACGCACTTTGACATCGTTGACACAAACAACGTGAGCGTTAAGAGCAACTATCCCGACATCGAGCTCAAACCCGGTAAGCTTACTGTCATCCCAAGCGTCATCGATGTTTACACCGACAGCGCCTCCAAGCCCTTCGACGGTTCTGCTCTTACCGCTACAGAAGAGGGAACACTTGCCCTTTATGGCAGTGACACCATTAACTTTACCGTGACTGGTAGCCAGACCTTCGTGGGTCGCTCCTACAATAGTTATGAGATTGAGTGGGGCGATGTTAACCCTGCTAACTACTCAATTGTCGAGCACCTCGGCGTTCTTGAGGTCACGACAAATGACGCTCCCGTTACCATTTATGCTCCTTCTGGCGCATGGAACTACGACGGTGAGGCTCATACTGCACCTGCCGTTAACTATAAGGTGGAGGGCCTGGGAGACCAGTTCACCCTTGAGGCATCATTTGACGGTGGCATTAAAAATGTAGGAACTGCTTCCAACAAGCTCAAGACCTACACCATCTCATGCGACATCGATGGTGAGCACTATGACGTGACCGATTGGTTTACTAACGTTAACAGCGTCGACGGTACACTCATTGTCGATCCTACAGACCTGCATGTCTACACCGCAGGCGCCATCAAGCTCTATGATGGCACACCGCTTACTGCACCCGATCTTCCTGATGATGAAGATCTCTATCCGGACAACTTCCTGCTCTATCAGGATGACTTTGCAACAATTCGCATAACGGGCTCTCAAACCGAGGTTGGCAGCTCCGACAATAACTTTGAGATTGAGTGGGAGAGCGGCGAGGAAAACTACACCATCTTCCCGCACTTGGGCAAGCTGGTTGTATACGATACGGTTGGCGCAGCAGACTTCGTGGGCACCTACGATGGCAACACCCACTCCATCCAAGTTCAGACAGCCAACAACTTTGATGGCGCACGTATCGAGTACAGCACCGATCAGCTGACGTGGTCTACCACTGCTCCCGATTTTGTCGATGCTACTGCTGATGAAGGCGTCGTGGTTTACGTTCGCGTAGTTGATACGGCTTCTGGTGAGGTTGTTGCAAGCACCAATGCAACAGTGCGCATCGTTCCTCGACCCATTACCATTACCACTGAAAGTGCCACCAAGACCTATGATGGTCAGCCACTCAGCAGCGCAAGCTATGAGGTAAGTGGCCTTGTTGATGGCGAGACTGTCTCTGTTGCCACTACTGGCAGCCAGACTCGTGTCGGCGGCTCCTACAACACCTATGTCATCAACTGGGACGGAACCGCAAAGCAGAGCAACTATCGTATTGCTCGCGAGACACTGGGTGAGCTTGTGGTACGCGATGCTCCAACCGTAGCAGCTCCTCCGCAGACAGATGTACCTGCGCCTGCTCCTACGGCTCCCACGGGTGGCACAAGCACTACTGCTGGCACAACCACAACAACTACCCCACAGAGCACTGGTCGCTTTACCATCGGTACGGTCCGTGAGACCAGCCCCATCGATCAGATTGCGGTCCCAGTTGCAACTGCACTCCAAGATGCCTATCAGGTTATTACCGGTGGCCAGCCTGCAGGAACTCTGGTCAGCCCCTCTGGAATCGGGTACGAAGAGTCTGATGCTAGCACAACAGGCGCTGTCACAACTGAGGAAGGCGAGCCCATCGAAGAGCAGATTCTCGACGACCAAACACCTGAAGCTGTGGTACAAACCTGCTGGACGCATTTCTTCGCAGGAATTGGTGCCCTCTTGACGGCAGTATATGGTCTTGGGGTATTCTTCAATAGGAAGCGTCACACACGCAAGTTGAAGAATCAGATGAACAGCGTGCTTGGCGGCAACTATGATGATAGTTCCGTAAGCTCAGCTCTTGGGGAGGGTGCATAACAAATGAAGAGGAGCAATTACATCGTCTACGCAATTGCTGTGCTGGCCTCGTTATTGCTCCTCTTTCTCTGGTTCCACTTTGAGTTTAATAAGATAGATGGACCACTTGACATCCTAGTAAACGCCTTGTGGTGGGGGATTATCGCAGCATCAATCTTTCTGATTGTTCGCTCTGAGAAGCAACGTCGGGAACAGGTGCGAACGATATATGTTTCCCCCACCGCTGTTTTTAACAGCGAGCGTGGTCTCGTTCCCTGCGATGCCAGCAATCGCGTTCAGGTCATGAAAGATATCCTGAGTGAGCTTACCTATAGCCTGAGCACCAAAGACTTGCCATCAGAAGGCGACTTTAGTTGCAACTATGTTGTTCGCACTGAGGATTTCTCAAAAGATGCAGGTGAGAGCAGCTGGCGTGGTTCGGTTGTTCGCGTGGATAATCAAAAAGGCAACAGTATTCGCGATTTTGATGGCGTAACAGAGCTGAGCAGCGCTCTGAGCTAGAAAAGGAACACGCAGTATGAACGTCTCAGGCTTCACGATAATTCCGTGAGGTCATGAGACGTTTCTCTCTATCGAGGAGAGCTGCGTATACTAGGAGGGTCTCAAAACTGTTTGAAAGAGCTTGTGCCATAAGACACTCAAATGTTGCGAGACGTTCGAAAGCTTAACATAGGAGGCTATTGTGTCTACGACGCCATTAGTGGGCATTATTATGGGTTCTCAGTCAGACATGCCAGTTATGGAGGCATGTTGCGATCAGCTCAAAGAGCTGGGTGTGCCGTATGAACTTGTTGTGGCATCAGCCCACAGAAGTCCAGCTAAAGTTCATGAATGGGCATCAACTGCAGCTGAGCGAGGCCTCAAAGTAATAATTGCAGCTGCGGGTAAAGCAGCACATCTTGGTGGCGTGGTGGCTGCATACACCGCGCTTCCTGTTGTTGGTGTTCCCATGAAGACGAGCGATTTGGGCGGCATGGACTCGCTTCTTTCAATGGTTCAAATGCCAAGTGGAGTACCCGTTGCCTGTGTTGCCATTAATGGAGCAAAGAATGCTGCAATCTATGCAACACAGATTTTGGGTGCAAGCATCCCTGAATACTATGAGCGCATCTGTCAGCTCAAAGAGGACATGGCAAACGCATAGACCGAGCTCGAGGGGCATTAGCTATGGATAACGAAAACACTGTTGATAAGCACGAAGTTCAGGCAAAGCACTTTTCGGTTCCTCCTCAGGAGCAGACAGTAGAAGAGCCTGTCTCATCAGCCGTTGCAACTGATGGGATGGGAGCGTCTGACGAGGGAATAACAGCAGGTGAGGTTCTGGCAGTCGGCGGCGTGGCAACAGCCGACGGCGTAGTAACAGCCAGCGACGTGACAGCAGCCGATGGCGTAGCAACAGCTGGCAGCGTGACAACAGCTGATGGAGTTGCAAGAGTCGGCAGCGTGACAACAGCTGATGGAGTTGCTACAACCCATGAACAAGCAGCAGCAGCTCAGAAAAAGCCAAAAAAGAAGTCGAGCCTTGCTTCCAAGATTTTGTCGGTCTTACTGCTTATTGTGGGTGGCGGTTTGATAGCAGCAGCTGTCTTCATGTTTGGACAGTCGCAAATGGAATACTCAGAACAAGACCAAATCAACGAGAAGCTGGCTGCCTACGCAGACGTTGATGATGCCACAGAAGAAGCTCCTGTTATTGACTGGGAGGGTCTCAAGGCAATCAACCCAGATATTGTGGGATGGATTCAAGTGCCCGGAACGGTCATCAATTATCCCGTATTCCAGTCAACCGACAACGACCACTACCTCCACACGAACGCCGATGGTTCCTACGGAATTGGCGGTCAAATCTTCCTTGATTATGAGAACCAAAAGCCAGGTATGCTCGATTATCAAACACTGGTCTATGGCCACCACCTCAAGAACGGCTCCATGTTCAAACAGATTGCCGACATGGACAATCAGCAGCTCTTCGATTCAATCAAGACTATTTGGTACTGCACGGAGAGTGCCAATTACAAACTCAACCCGCTTTTCCTGTATTACACAACGGGAGAAGACGTTAATGTACGCACCTTCCAGTTTGAAAATACCTATGCTTTCGATCAGTATCTTCTTGACTTGTTTGGACGCTCACAGACGAGCTGTGCCGACGCTGACAAGATAACCGCTGGTATCACCAAGGTTATGACCATGTCTACCTGTAACTATATTGAAGGAGCAGGCAGAACCGAGCTCGTATGTGGCTTGGCAGAAGAGATGGAGGCACTGCGCAACGGAACCCAAGGTCCCTCGACGCCTCCGCCGCCTCCCGAGCCACCAGCAGAGCAGGCTGAGCAGCTTGAGGGTGAGCTTGTTGAGCCAGAACCTGAGGTTATCGAATACGTAGAAACTACTGTTGTAAACGGGTAGGCTTTAAGAGCACACCAACAGACGTTAGCAAAAGTAGACGTTGACAAAAGTAGACGTTAGCAAAAGTAGACGTTGACAAAAGACGGCCCATCACACAGAAAGGATCGAGCCATGAGCGATGCAGCTGAAGGCCCACGACACGTAAGTTATGCCGATGCAGGAGTCGATGTGGACGAAGGGGCGCGTGCTGTTGATGCCATCAAAGATATGGTTTCTGCCACGAATCGCCCAGAGGTTATCGGTGGTCTCGGCGGTTTTGGGAGCCTGTTTTCAGCGGCTGCATTAAAGGACATGGAAGACCCCATTCTTGTGAGTGGTACCGATGGTGTTGGTACAAAGCTCGCCATAGCTCAGCTTCTCGACAGACACGAAACGGTGGGAGAAGATTTAGTTGCAATGTGCGTTGATGACATTGTGGTGAGTGGGGCCGAACCCCTTTTCTTCCTTGACTATGTTGCGGTTGGCAAGCTTGAATCTGAGCGCATGGCTCGTATCGTGAGCGGAATTGCTCGAGGATGTGAGCTCAGCGGGTGTGCGCTTGTGGGTGGTGAGATGGCAGAACATCCCGGAGTAATGGAGCCAGACGACTACGATTTGGCAGGCTTTGTTGTGGGTGTCGTTGACCGTCCACAGATGCTGGGAGCTCATCTTGTCTGCGAGGGAGACGTTATCTTGGGTTTGCCGAGCTCCGGGCTTCACTCAAATGGCTATTCGCTGGTGAGAAAAGTTGCCGTTGAGGGTGTTGAGGCGGCAGAGCTTGAGCGTCCGCGCGACGAGTTTGGTGGAGAAAGCCTTGCAGATGGTCTCCTTGCGCCCACCAGCATCTATGCAGGAGGGCTCATCCGAGCGCTCAGAACTGGTGCTCCCATTCACGCAATGGCACACATTACCGGCGGTGGCATCACCGAGAACCTCAACCGCGTATTGCCAGAGCATCTCGACGCTCTCGTTGATAGAGGTGCTCCTAACCCTGATAGCCCAGATGGTTTTGGCGATGGTCCGGTGTGGGATGTTCCGTGGGTTATCGACTACGTTGTTTCTCAGGCAGGGCTAACTCCTGATGAGGCCTATCGTACCTTCAATATGGGCGTGGGTATGGCCGTTATCTGTTCTGCCCAAGACGTCGATGAGTGTGCAGAAGCACTTTCTGCCGAGGGCTTTGAGCCGTTTGTTATGGGAGAGATTGTCTCTGGAACAGGCAGGGTGGTGTATCGATGAGCGAGAATCCCCTTCGCCTCGGTGTGCTCATAAGCGGAAGCGGCACCAATCTCCAAGCCATTATCGATGCAATTGAAGAAGGAGCGCTCGACGCACGCATCGAGATAGTGATTTCATCTCGCCCGAGTGCCTATGGCTTGGTGCGAGCAGAACAAGCAAAGATAAAAACGATGGCGCTTAACAAAGACACCTACAGCGACCCAGAGGCCGCAGACCGCCTCATTGTTAAGGCACTGCAAGAAGCCCAGGTTGACTATGTAGTAATGGCGGGCTATATGCGCATGGTGCGCACTCCCATCCTTGAGGCTTTCCCCAATCGCGTGCTCAACCTACACCCAGCGCTGTTGCCGAGCTTCAAAGGAGCCCATGCAATCGATGACGCCTATGCTTACGGCGTCAAGGTGACAGGGATAACGGTTCACTTTGCAAACGAAGACTACGACTGCGGCCCTATCATTGCACAGCGAGCGCTGAGCGTAGAGGAAGGTTGGTCGGCCAATCAGCTTGAAGAGCACATCCACGAGTTGGAGCACAAGCTCTATCCCGAGGTTCTTCAAATGCTTGCCGAAGGGCGCATCCACGTGCAAGATGACGGTCGGGTGCGTATCGACCAGCGATAAGTAAATTCACTCAAGGCAGCGCTGGGAAGACAAAAACTAGCGGAAAAAGCTCGACAAAAAGCCAGAAGCAAAGAACTAGAGCAAAGAACTTGAGCAAAAAAGCTCGGCAAAAAAAAAGCAAAAGACTAGAGCAAAAAGCCCTTGAGTCCTTCGATAAAGTAGTCGGTGGACTCGAGCGCACACATGTGACCACCAGGAATTATAAGCTCGTCTGCTGAGCCTCCAAGTTGCCGATATTGCTCAAAGAAATTGCGGAGCTGAGAGAGCATAGGCTGAGGCGGATAGACCTTAGGCCCGGGCCATCCGGGAACCAAACCAAGCTTGCCAAGATAGCCAAACTCAAGCAATGACTCGTCGCTCACAATACGATCATTGTCTCCGTGAATCCACAGCACAGGAATCTTATTTGGTATGGTCAAAAAATCAGACACATCGCCATAGGCAGACGACATTGCATTAAGAACGCCCTTATCGCCAGCGACAACGTAGGGCCAATGCTCTGAGTGTGTGTAGTTTCCAGGGAAGCGATCGGTACCAATGCTAATTTTTCCAATGGCATCAATCAGGCGATTCTCCCAAATACGCTCCATGCGAAAAGGAGGATTGAAATAATACTTGGTGAGAACATCACGCAGAACAAACCGACTTCCGTGTTCGATGGCTAGCAACAATCCGGGGTTAGCAGCCCCAGCTCCACTTCCTAGTCCAAGTGGGGCGTACGGCGTGCCCTGCTCGTCATAGCTTCCCCCAAATCCATAGGGAGAGCCGGGCGCCAAAAAGAGCAATCGCTCAACCATATCTGGATGGTCAATAGCAAATTGCATAGCAACATTGCCGCCCATGGACCAGCCACATATAGAGAAACTCTTCCAATCGAGGGCCTCTACCAGAGCAAATACATCGTCAGAAAAGTCCCTGTATCCCCTTGTGGCATCAACCGCCAGCGCATCAGTATCTCCAAAACAGCGCAAATCAGGGGCAACTACATCAAAGTCATCCTCTAAAAAGGGAAATAGTGGCAAAATATATTCAGAAGAGGAGAGATTACCATGCAAAAAAAGTAGCTTACGTGAATTGCCCTCACCGACGCGTCGGTAGGCAATACGCAGACGTTTCGTTTCCTTGAAATGTGACCAAGTCATGTACATTTCTTTATCGTAGCAGGGTAGAATCGAAATGCAAAGAAAAGCAGGAAAATCGCACTATCTAAGAAATATCAGCACAGGCCTGAAACGTGTTTTTCAGAGGAATGCTGAGTTAAGTGTTGACAAATGCTACTAATACCGTAGCATTTATCATATGGGACTGATGTACGACTATTTAGAAGGGGGTGGAATGGTGAGAACCATTGACACAATCCAAGTTGGCGAAAGTGCCTCCATGACCAAAACGGTCACAGAAACTGACGTAGTCCTGTTTGCAGGCATCTCTGGCGACTTCAACCCGGCTCACATTGATGAGGAGTCGGCGAAGCAGTCAATGTTTGGCAAGAGGATTGCACACGGTATGCTTTCGGTAGGTTTCATTTCTGCAGTGCTTGGCACCAAGCTTCCAGGACCTGGATCAATTTATGTTGGTCAGGAGATTAAGTTCACGAAGCCGGTGTTCATTGGCGATACCGTTACTGCTACAGCAACGGTGACCGAGGCAAATGTTGAGAAGAATCGCGTCACGCTTGACACGATTGTTACCAATCAAGATGGCGATGTTGTCATTAAAGGCGTAGCCACCTTGATGCCGCCTAAGAAATAGTCGTAAGACGGGAGGACAGGACCATGAGTAAAAAGACCAGCAATCCGTTCGAGGAGTACCAGGCCCAGTTCTTCGAGCTCTGGAATCAAAACCTCGGCAAGATTCCGGGCATGGACGCTTATTCCAAAATGCTCGAGACCATGCAGGAGAACATGGCTAAGCTTCCGGGAATGGATGCTTACACCAAGATGTTCGAATCCATGCAGGACAACATGAGCAAGCTTCCTGGTATGGAGGCTTACACCAAGATGTATGAGACCATGCAGGAGAACATGAGTAAGTTTGCAGACATGCAGGCCTACACCAAGATGTTCCAGGACATGAATCCTTTTGCAGCAATGAGTTCCTTCCCTGGCATGGATGCCTACACCAAGATGTTTGATGGTATGCCAAAGATGGACGACCTCTTTGATTACTGGAAGAAGTTCTCCACCGGCATTCCTGGTCTCGATGAGTACTGGAAGAGCGTCTCTGAGATGATGCCTGATATGACTAACTTCGCTCAGAGCTGGCCTTACAAGATTCCTGGTCTTGATTCTATGGCTAAACTGTATGACCTCTGGCAGGGCATGGCAGATCCCGTCAGCTTCGCCCGTGACTTCCAGGACAAGTACATGGACTTCATGCAGGATGTCTTCAAGGGCTTCCTGCCTGAGGGTGCAACCGAGCTTATGCAGCGCCCCATGGACTTCATGGACACCTGTGTAAACTACTACAAGCAGAACTTTGCACCGCTGCTTGAGGTTGATGAAGACATTCTCAAGCGTATCGCTAATGGCGATCTCAACGCTTACACCGATTTCTTCCGCGAGTTCAATGCTAAGTACGAGGAGACTATCGGTAAGTATTACAACATGATGGGCCTTGGCCTGAATCGTGAGTCCAATGAGGACGTCATGAAGGCAATGAGCGCTTACAACAAGGCCATGTTTGCAACTGGCGAGCTCATGAGCATGGTTATGAGCGTGAGCGGCGACAGCGCAACAAAGCTGACCACAGCCTATCAGAACGCCATCACCGAGGGCAAAGTTCCCACCACCTTCCGTGAGTTCTATGACCTGTGGTCAAGCACCACTGAAGAAGAGCTCGTTAAGCTCCTCAACACCGATGAGTTCTCCAAGACATTTGATAACTTTGCTGATATGTACAGCCAGTATATGTCTGCAAACAACAAGGTCATCGAGCGTATGCTCTCTGGTCTTCCTATCCCCACCAATACGGATATGAAGAGCCTTTACAAGACCGTATATGACCTGCGCAAAGAGGTCCGTGACCTCAAGCGTGCGATTGCTGGCATGCAGGAGAAGGAAAGCGGAGGTAAGAAATAATGGCTACCAAGAATGATAACGGCAAGAACTTTTTTGAGCAGAACATGGAGCAGTTTGCCGATTTCCAGAAGACCCTGATGGAGAATGCCAACAGTGTCGTAGAGTCGCTCGACTTCCGTAAGTACATGGACCAGATGGTCACCATGCAGGACAACATCATGAAGGGCGTTGACGTTCTCGTTAACATGAAGCCCGAGGATGCCGCTTCTGATATGACCGAGAAGGACGAGGTCCTGAGCATTGGTAAGATGAGGCTTTTCCACTACAAGCCCGTCGTGGGTGTTCGCAAGCGCGTTAAGACCCCGCTTCTTATCTCCTATGCGTTGGTTAACCGTCAGTACATGATGGATATCCAGCCCGACCGCTCTGTTATCAAGAGCTTCCTCGAGGGCGGTCTTGATGTATATGTCATCGACTGGGGCTATCCCACCGCTGAGGACATGTACATGAGCATGGACGACTACATCAACTGGTATCTGGATGAGTGCGTTGATTACGTCCGTAAGGAGAGCGGTAAGGACAAGATTAACCTCCTCGGCGTTTGCCAGGGTGGTACCTTCTCCACCATCTACACCGCACTTCACCCCGACAAGATTCAGAATCTTGTCACCATGGTTGTGCCCATCGACTTCTCTGGTAACGAGGGCACCCTCTTCCGTTGGTCGAAGTTCATGAACATCGACTCCTTGATCGACGCTTATGACGGCGTTGTTCCTGGTGACGTTATGAACCTTTCGTACCTCATGCTTAAGCCTCTTGAGCTGACCATGGATAAGTACATCTCCATGACCGACAAGATGGCAGATCCTGAGTACATGCAGAACTTTATCCGCATGGAGAAGTGGGTCTTTGATAGTCCCGATCAGGTTGGCGCCACGCTTTCGCAGTTCATTAAGGATTTGTATCAGGACAACAAGCTCATCAAGGGCGAACTCGTGCTTGGTGGCAAGACCGTTGACCTGAAAGATATCAAGATGCCTCTCCTGTGCGTTTGCGCAGAATACGATCACCTCGTGCCGCTTGAGGCCAGCAAGCCCCTCATGGATGCTGTGGGTAGTGAAGACAAGCTCTTCGTCTCCTTTGAGACAGGCCACATCGGAATGTATGTGTCCTCTAAGTCCCAGAAGGCTGTCGCCCCTCAGATCATCAGCTGGCTCAAGGAAAGGTCCTAGAGACCGAGGAGCAAAGCATAGTGCCCTAACCCCTGACACGTAGTGCTTTGCAGAACAACCCGCGATCCCCCTCGGTCGCGGGTTGTTCGTTTTTTAGGGGGCCTTTCCATGGACGCGTATGCTGAGGGGATGATGCTGAAAATATATGGTCCTATATGCGAATGACGCAGACGTATAGACGCAAACGTATAGACGCAGACGTATAGACGCAAACTTATGGCAGCCATAGATGGCAACGTTTTAAGCATTGTGGATTAGTGTACGTCCAAAAACGCTTTCCTGCGGTTCTTCTAGAAGAAAC
>JAFUCQ010000142.1 GCA_017459605.1 Atopobiaceae bacterium | reverse complement strand
GTCCCAAGCTTGGCATCTTTGAGACGCTCGATATTGCAGGCCCGGGCCTTCCGCTGTTTTTCCCCAACGGTGCTCGCGTTGTGCGCACGATGCAGGAGTGGCTGCGCAAGGAGCTCTACCGTCGCGGTTACGATGAGGTTATCACCCCGCACGTGTACAAGGCAGATGTGTGGAAAACCTCAGGTCACTACGACTTTTATCACGACAACATGTACTTCTTTAACGTCAACGAGCATGGCGAGAAGCCCCAAGACCTCGCCGACGATGCAAAGCAGCTCGCTGAGTTTGGCGTCAAGCCTCTGAACTGCCCGGGCCACGTGCTTCTCTTCAAGAGCAATCTCCACAGTTATCGCGAGATGCCCATTCGCCTCTTTGAGTTTGGTACGGTCTATCGTCACGAGCTCTCGGGTGCCGTACATGGCCTGTTCCGCGCTCGTGGCTTTACCCAAGACGATGCCCACCTCTTCTGCCGAGAAGATCAGGTTATCGAAGAAGTCGAGGCCATCATGGACCTCACCGACCTCATCATGTCGACCTTTGATTTGACCTACGAGGCAGAGATTTCTACGCGCCCAGAGCACTCCATTGGCACCGACGAGATGTGGGAGAAGGCCGAGCGCTTCTTGAAGACCGCCCTTGATAACAGGGGATTGCCCTATGACATCAATGAGGGCGACGGTGCCTTCTATGGTCCCAAGATTGATATTAAGGTGAAAGATTCGCTGGGACGCATGTGGCAGTGCTCAACGATTCAGGTCGACTTTAACCTGCCTGAGCGCTTTGACATCTCGTATCGTACTGCCGACAACACCGAGGCTCGTCCGTGGATGCTCCATCGCGCCATCTTTGGCTCGATTGAGCGCTTCTTGGGCATCTTGATTGAGCACACCGCAGGTAACCTGCCTTTGTGGTTGGCTCCCACTCAGGTGTGCGTGGTGCCCATTGCAGACCGTCACCTCGACTATGCTTCGCAGGTAGCAGACGCTATTCGTGCTGTTGGTGGTCGCGTTGAGCTCTCCAGTCAGAGCGAGCCCATGCGTGCCAAGATTGCAAAGGCGCAAGATCAAAAGATTCCGTACATGATCGTGGTGGGCGACAAAGAGGCGCAAGACGGCACGGTGAGCGTGCGCGAGAGAAGCCAAGGTGACTTGGGGACCCAGAGCCTTGACGAATTTTTGACGGTTATCGCTGAGGCACAGGTCTAAGGCGATACAAGCTGCAGGTTGACGAGCATGGCAAAATCTCACGATAAGCTGGATGTATCTGAGATAGGCAAACCTCAAGCCTTGGTGCAAGCGCAACGCGATTGTGCAAAACGTTTGGGAGCACAGAGGGCGTATATCCTCTCTGCTCCTTCGTTTGAGGCGCTTGTGGCTGAGCTGGGTTTGGTGGATGGAGCTCAGGGTGCGCCTGAGGGTGGAGCCCAGCACGGCGCTGCGGACGCAGCCCAGCGAGCCTTCGAGGCTGCAGCCCAGCAGGGGGTCGACCGCGCAGCCCAGCACGGCATCACAGCTCGTTTCGTGAACATCTTGGGAGACGCAGGACTCGAAGTTGCTCACCTACCTACCATGAAATCGCAAGCTGAAGCAGCAGGTGAGCTTCTCATATGCGACAACACGTCGCTTAGCTGTGGTACGTGTGCGGCGTGTCGCTTAGGAGCCCATCTCTCGATTGAAGAGCTCACGGCAGGTAGCTTCCTCGTTGGCCTTTCGAGCGATGTGCACACTGACGCTCCCAAGCTGGAGGCTCAACTCGCCCAGCTTCAAAGCCAGAACGTACCCGATGCCAACCAACAGCACGCGCTTCTCGACCATCTCGCCACGCTCGATGAGCGTTGTCGCAAGCAAAGTGACAATGCCGCAGTTATAGCTCGCTATCTTTCGTGCCATCCAAAAGTTGGGTGGTGCGCCTATCCCGGCCTTGCAAATCACCCTTCTCGCTCATATGCAGACAAAATCATCGTCGGAGGCTTTGGTCCGCACGTTGACTTGACGCTTCGCCCAGCAAGCAGCGAGGATTATGTGCGTGTTGTTCGCACATTTGATGAGGCTGCTCGTGGGCAGTCAGGTACGGCTCCTCGACTGAAGCTCAGGCGGGTGGACCTGCGGACAGCGCACCCACACGCAGCAAACGAACGGTTCGCTCCAAGCGCACAGGGCGCCCCAGACACACAGCTTGCAGACCCAGCTCAGCAGTACGCTCACTCCCAAAGTGGCGCATCTGCCACCCCTCATCACTATTTGCGCTACACTGCAGGTACAGGCTCTGCGCGTGACGAGGTTATGCAGTTTGAGGGTGCGCTCTTCGAGCTATGACCTCAGTCTTTGACCTCTTGCCTTGCCATAGTTACACCACACCGCAGGCGCACATAGTCGCAGGTCGCCATCACTACATGAGCGAGATGAACGGAGTTCTCAGTGATTAAGCTGATACTTTCAGATATGGACGGAACCCTCATGCCCTTTGGCAACGAGCATGTCTCACAAAGAACGCTCGAAGCCATCACATCCTTGCTCGATGCGGGCATATTCTTTGGACCTTCGAGTGGCAGAGAACCCCATGATTTGCTCGCCCGTTTTCATGGCGATGAGCGCTGCGTGGCAACAGGAATTTACGGCAATGGTAAGGTCATCTACATTGGCGGCGAGCGGGTATTTCAGCTCACGCTTGATGCCGACGAGCTCGACCGTTTGGTGGCAACACTGCATGACATCGATGGCTGCTTCTTCACCTTTTACAATAGTCAGACCGCAGGTGAGCAAAATGCCACAACAGACCCTGCCAAGCTATTCTCGTTTGTCGATATGAGTGAGCGTGACCGAGAGCTTGCCTCAAAAGATGCGCTGGTAAAGCTCCCGCGTGAGTCGCTGCCTGCAATTCCTCGGGGCCTTGCCATTACAACAGGCGCGGTATTTTGCTCGGGCGACAAAGCTCATATTGAAGAGGTGCGAACGATTCTTGAGGCTGCGTGTCCGGGCTTTGATTTTGTTTTGCCGGGAAACAACGTGTTTGACGTCTTGCCCAAAGGATGGACCAAGGTAAGTGCGCTTCCAGTCCTCGAGCGCGAACTTGGCATTACGCGTGAGCAAATTGTCTACATTGGTGATTCCGAAAATGACCTGACCATGCTCGAGGAAATCCCACACTCATTTTGTGTGGCAAACGGTACAGCTGCCGCTCAGGCTGCGGCGCGCTGGATAATCGATGCCGATGTTGATGACGCTCCAGCTCAGCTCATGGAAGAGCTTGCTCAATCGGGCGGCAGGATGCCCGAGCGTTTTTGCTGAGCGCTGTCGGTCGCTATACCTCGGCACCCTCACCAACTCGCCTATAGGTCACAAATGAAAAGGCAATTCCCTCATCGGTGACACCACCCTCAACTGCTGAGGAAATCTCCCAGTCCTCTTGCTTGTCGAGATTGGGAAAGTAGGTGTCTGCTGGGCGTATACAGTCGTGTTTAGTAACTACGACCTCATTACAGTAGGGTAGAAGCTGCTCGTAGACCGTCTGTCCGCCAATAACCCAGAGCTCATCGGGGGAGCTTTCTTGCACGAGCTCCATGAGCTCCTCGACCGAGTGGGCTTGCTCGACCCCTTCAATTTCGAGATTGGTTTGTCGGCTGAGGACGATATTACGACGCTTGGGAAGGGGCTTTTGTTCAGGAAAGCTCTCGAGTGTCGCGCGCCCCATAATGACGGTAGCGCCCTTGGTATGCTGCACAAACGAGCGCATATCGGCAGGATTTTGAACAAGAAGCCCACCACGGTATCCAATGCCCCAATCTTGGCAGACGGCAACAATTGCTCTCATGTAAAACCTTTCGCTTCGATATCGGCGGCTCTCTGGAATTGGAGTCTTTCCGAAATTGGCTGCTTTCCGAAATTGGCTGCTCTCTGAAATCAGCAGCTCTTCGAAATTGGAGGCTTTCCGAAATTGGCAGCTTTCCGAAATTGGCAGCTCCCAGTGTGCTCTCTTAAATCGCAATAGGAATATCAGTGATTTGCTCGCCCGTCACGTAGTTCTCAACAATAAGGTCGTTCGTGGTGAAGTCATAAAAATCTCGAATCTCAGGGTTAAGACGCACCGTTGGCGCGGGATGCTGGGGCCGCTTGATGAGTTCACGCACAATGTCAACGTGGCGGTCATAAATGTGGGCGTCTGCAATCACGTGCATGAGCTCGCCTGCCTCCATGTCGCTCACCTGTGCGACCATCATGAGCAAAATGGCGTACTGACTTACGTTCCAGTTATTTGCAGCAAGGATGTCTTGGCTTCTCTGCATGAGCACCATGTTCAGGGTGGGGCGCTCGTTTCCCGGCTCTTGAGTAACGTTGTAGGTTACCGAATACGCACAAGGATACAGACTCATCTCAGAGAGGTCTGCAAAGGTGTACATGTTAGTCATGATACGTCGTGAGAACGGATTGTGTTTGAGGTCGTACAAAACGCGATCCATCTGGTCAAACTCGCCTTCGGGATAGTGGCTGAGCTGTGCGATTTGATAACCGTAGGCCTTGCCAATGGAGCCATTTTCATCTGCCCACTCGTCCCAAATGTGTGAGTTGAGGTCGTGAATGTTGTTAGATTTTCGCTGGTAGATCCACAAAATTTCATCCATGCAGCTCTTGAGTGCCGTGCGACGGAGGGTGAGCGCAGGAAACTCCTCACGCAAGTCATAGCGATTGACCACACCAAACTGCTTGATGGTATAGGCTGCTGTTCCGTCGCTCCAATGGGGACGAACCTTCTGACCCTCGGTGGTGGTTCCGTTTTTGATAATGTCGTCGCACATGGCAACAAAGAGTTCGTCGGCTTTACTCATGACTTGCCTCACTTCTTGTTACGGGGATTGTTGTGTTGCCCCTGTCTGTTTGCTCTCACATCTCATCTCGGGTGAGTTGTCACGCTCACGTCCTGCTCGCTACGCCTCGCCCGCGACCTGCTCGCTTGCTGAAGCCTCGACCGTCGACCTGCTCGCTACGCCTCGCCCGCGACCTGCTCGCCACGACTTACCCGCGACCGTCTCGCTACGCCTCGACCGCGACCTGCTGCCGTCTCTCGTCCGCCCAATTAGTCCATGGCAGAAGAAAGAGCTACGCGCAGATTTTCCAGCGCCGCCTTGCTACTGCTTGCAATCCAGCCATCCAAGTAGCTGAAATCAGCCAAGCTAAGATTGGAAGGATTGAGAGCACACTCAAGCACGTACTCAATCGAACTCCAGCGACGTAGGGCATTGTCACGAGCTTCTGTGCATGAAGTCACAACACTCTCGGCACGAGCGCCCGTGAGCTCTTCTGCTGCAGGAACCATCAGGTTGTTTATCTCATCATTGGCCGCCTGAGCTGCCTTAATGGCAAGATTGAGCTCATCTGTGGTGAGGGTCTCGTCATCATGAGCAGCCATAGCGTTGTGCAAATGGGTTTGCATCTCCACCGTGTATTTGTCATCGATGTCGAGAAGGCTGTCGGCAAAGGTGATGACACTTTGCTGCGAGTTGGCATAGGTTGCGGTGATGCGATGTCCTGATGCAGGAATAATGCCCGACTGATTTATTGCCCACAGGTCAGGCCGGTCATTGATGGAGTCCAAAAACGCACGCGTGGTTGTGAAGGAATCTGTATCTTGTAGCAGCGGTGATAATGTGCCGTCGGTAGAATCGTTAATCTCATTGAGGAGCTCTCCGTACTCGTTCATGCTCATCGACCCAAGCTCTGCACGCATGGCGTCGAGAATGAAAACGGTGCTGCAACTGGTCATAAGCCAGCTGAGGATGCACAGCAAAACAAGGCCACCCAATACTACGAGATACGGGGCGCTGCTGTGTGATTGGGCGTCAGTACTTTGGCTGGTGGCACTCGCTGTCTCAAGCGGGGTCTGTGAGGTAGACACCAG
>JAFUCQ010000141.1 GCA_017459605.1 Atopobiaceae bacterium | reverse complement strand
TCAGCAGCGCACATTACTAACTACTGTGCATGTTTGCGCTTTGCAAGCAGAAGGCACCCATGCGCTATTGCCAAGCTTGCAAAACACTAGAGCCGGTGGGCGTCAGAACTCCAAACAAAATAACTCTGACAGCAAATCGACTCCATCATGACACTTTTTTACGATTTTCTGTACTTCAGAGATATCCTCGAAGGAAGCCTCTATTAAGGGACCCATATTTAACTGCAGTGTTGCGAGTGCTGTGTTTCCCGGGTAGCAAAATCGCACCCCCAATCCGCAGAAAATCGCAAAAATGTGTCATCTGGTCGCGTTTTTCCTGTCACAAATCAGCAGAGCGAGTATCAGAAAGCGCCTCTTACGAGAACCACCTCTTGCCAGAGAACCGCCACTTACAAGAACCGCCTCCCACGAGAACCACCCCTCCCAAGAAGCGCCTCCTATGTATTACTCCCACTTTGTCACATGCAACGTTGTTGCGGTTATACCTGTGACAGCAACAGCGCCTTTCTGAGCTGCGCGCGCTGAAATTCCCAGTCGGGGCTGACCGGACGCTTGCGTATTCCCAAAAGCTTTTGCAAACCGTGAGCAAACGCATGAAAATCATCAACATTCATAAGTTGATCGCGCGTAAGAGGAAGCACTGTCACATCGTTTATCGTCAGCAATACCTGCCTTTTTGAGTCAAGATAGCGCCTCCAGTTGCCTGTATGCGCATAGTCACTTTGATATTCAACATCAATGCTGTGAGACTTCCAGTACAAGTCCGGGTAGCGGGTAATGGTTTCCCGATTGTCCCGAAACCTCAATTCGGGATTCAACGCCGGCTGCGGCAAACCGTATCCCCCTCTTTTTCTCGGAAGGGTCAACAAAAGATAGGCAGCGCTCTCCATGGGCGAAGCTGCATTATCCGTAATCCAAGATGCAACCACGCGAGCTTGCTTTGCACCCCAAGCACCCTTCACGTTTTTGAGAAGTGTCTCTATTCGCCGTTTGCTACAAGCAGGCTTCAGGCCAAATTCGACATTTCTGTTTTCTACATCTCGCGAGCGAAAGTCTTTTGTCTCATTGCCTGTTTTCGCAAACATGCCACACAGCTCCATTCCCACAAGTGCAAGCTCAAAAGGATTGAGCTCCTGAGCAAGTTGAAGGAAGATGAAAGCAGGGCTACTTAGGTAAAGTTCGTCGTTGAGTCTTATAAACGCTCCAGATGGAATTGGTCGGCCCCACAAATGATAGCATAGGCCTTTCCTCTGAGACACCAGCGCTTTGTCAAACACAAGTAGTTCCAGCTGCTCTCCAGCATGCCTGAGTAGCAGCTCGGACTCAAATGACAACTGCGAGAGCTGGGATACCTTGTGTAAGACAGCATTCGATACTCGGACACGCGGCACCACATCAAACACGCGCTCATCAGCTATCCCGCGCAGGTAGCGCAGGACAGCAAGGGCAGACCTACCATAAATGTAAGCGCGCATCGCAAGCTATACAGCCTGAGCAAGGCGCTCAGCGCGATCAGCTGCTGCAAGGGCATCGATGACGCTCTGCAGAGTGTCTCCCAGAAGCACTCCGTTGTAGGTTCCGTTAAAGCCAATACGGTGGTCGGTGACGCGGTCTTGAGGCTGGTTGTACGTGCGGATTTTTTCAGATCGGTCGCCGTGTCCAATCTGCGAGAGTCGGGTGGCACCAGCTTCTGCTTGCTGGCGCGCCAACTCTGCCTCATAGAGGCGAGCTCGCAGCATTTGCATGCATGCCTCGCGGTTTTGAATCTGCGAGCGCTGGTCTTGCGACTGCACCACCGTTCCCGTTGGCAAGTGGGTAATGCGCACAGCGGAGTCGGTTGTATTAACGCCTTGACCTCCTGGTCCACTCGCGCGATAGATGTCGATGCGCAAATCCTCAGGGTCAATTTGGATGTCAATCTCGTCTGCCTCGGGAAGCACAACTACCGTCGCCGTTGAGGTTTGAATACGCCCTTGACTCTCCGTGATGGGAATGCGCTGCACACGGTGAACACCGCTTTCATACTTCATAACCGAGTAGACCTTGTTGCCGGTCACTTTGAACTCGATTGTCTTGAAGCCGCCCGCATCCGAAGGACTCGAGGAGAGGACGTCGACTTTCCACTTGTGAGCAGAGGCAAAGCGCTCATACATCTTGAAGAGGTCGCCTGCAAAGATTGCCGCCTCGTCTCCGCCAGCAGCACCGCGAATCTCAACGATGGTGTCCTTTTCGTCTGCAGGATCTCCCGGAATGAGCATGATTTTGATTTGCTCTTCGAGCTCGGGGAGGCGTGCCTCGTTTGCCGAAATATCCTCTTGCAGCATGGCCTTCTCATCTGCATCGGTTGAGCCGCCAAGTAGCTCTTTTGCAGCATCAATGTCGTCGAGTGCACCGAGGTACTCGCGAGCTTTGCTCACCAGCTCTTCTTGGCTCGAACGCTCTTTGGCAAGGCGGGCATACTCCTTGTGGTCGCCCACAATCTCTGGATCGACGAGCTTCTTCTCGAGCTCTTCATAGGCAAGCAGTAGTTTCTCAAGCTTGTCGCGCATAATCGTGCTCTCCTTGTAACAGGTATCCATTGAACATTGGTGCGATGGTGTAAGAATTGTATCGCCTCGTTAGCCCTTAGAGGATACCACCGCACATCAATCCTTGGGCGCAAAACGTATGAGCGAGCAGTGTAACCCGAGAAATACCACAGCTTCGTACACCAACATGCACGCACTTGACTACAATGAATGGCGCCATCAAAGACAACCTTGACCGGTTGCAACGCCTATTCGTCACAAAGGAGCACGTATGAGCATTGACCTCGTTAAGCCTGAACCCATGCGCGTGGGTAATCGCTATATCTACAGCTTGACCTCGTATGAACCCGTGAGTGTCAATCTTATGATGCCTCGCATTACCGATGCAGAAGTTGATATGGCAATCAATTCCCTTGTGCAGCCAGCTGGACTTGATGCACAGAGCATTGACGACGCGTGGGTGAGCGAAAATGTGCAGAACGTTTCGAGCATTCAAGAGCTCAAAAGCCAGATACGAAAAGAGCTCGGCCAGCTCAACGCGCAGATGCTCGAGCGCCAAAAGGAAGTCCTTGCTCTGAACGAGCTGACAAAGCGATTGGTTCAGTCGGTTCCTGCAGATGAGGTTCATGCCCTACTGGATCAGGTTCGTTACTCCTTTGATCGAGATTTGAAGCAGCGCGGCACAAGCATCGACCAGCTTGTTGCTCAGGGAGCTACCAGCCGTGAAGAGCTCGATGCGATGTTTGCTGAGCAGGCTCGAGAAGCTGCCGAGCAGCAGGCGGCGCTGAGTGCTTTTGCACATGAGCGAAAGATTGAGATTGACGACGCTGAAATTGGCAGTGCTTTGCATCTCAATCCCGAGCAGACCGAGAAGCTCATTGCTGAGGCACAGCAGGCGGGGACTATGGACATACTGAGAACCAACGCAACCTTGGAGAAGGCAGTGAGCATCATTGCTGAGGAAGCAAATGTTACCTACGTGCAGGAAAGTGAGCGGCAGGCTGAGGCACGAGTTCGTCAGCTTGAGGAAATGATGGCTGCCCAGGCCATGCAAGCTCAAGCGATGCGAGAGGCACATCATGGTCACAACCATGGTGGTTGCGAATGCTCTGACGGCACTGGCTGTGGGTGCGGTCACCACCACGAGCACGACAAGGACGACGAGGACGAGTGATGTCACGAGCACGACAAGGACGACGAGTTTTGTGCCTTGATACGTGTGACTAAACATTGGCCATGCGTTGTTCACGCATATAATCCGGTACTGCATGGGTGTCATCCAAGCACACAAATACACATGACTCGCAGGAACCGCAGCGTCGACACATTGTATCTACGTACAAAAACACCCGAAGACAAAGTCCTCGGGTGTTTTTTGATTTGCTTGATGCGCCCGGGTGCTGTTACTCAGCGCTCTCCTCTGCGGGAGCCTCAGTCTCAGCAGCCTCCTCTGCAGGAGCCTCGACCTCAGCAGTGGCCTCAGGGGCTTCCTCTGCAGGAGCCTCAGCCTCAGCAGCCTCGGGCTCAGCAGCAGCTGCCTCTGCCTCAGCCTTTGCGGCCTCAGCCTCAGCCTTTGCGGCCTCAGCCTCAGCCTTTGCGGCTTCTGCAGCAGCAATCTTCTCATACTCAGCAGCACGCTTTGCCTTCTCAGCAGCCTTTGCCTCAGCAGCAGCCTTCTTAGCAGCAGCCTCCTCAGCAGCCTTGGCAGCCTTAGCTTCCTTCTTCTTAGCTGCAGCCTCAAGCTGTGCAGCAGCAGCGCCGCCGAACTTATCGGAGAAGCGCTGGACGCGTCCGCCAGTGTCAACGAGCTTTTGGGTACCCGTGTAGAACGGGTGGCACTTGTCGCACAGGTCAATCCTCATTGAGGGAACCGTTGCGCGGGTGACAAACGTGTTGCCGCAACTGCAGCGCACGTTGCATTCCATATACTCAGGATGGATGCCAGTTTTCATTGCAGGACTCCTCTTCTACGTGTCCTGGTTTCCGACCAGGACGGATTTGACTTGTTTGTCCCAGGCTCTCGAGACAGACAAGCCCGCAAATAGTAGCACATGCCACACATCTTTACCAGAGAAATGTTGAACATCCAAAGAAGAACTGAAGACACTGCAGTCTGGCGTCTGGGCTCTTTGAAAGCTTTTGGGTGATGTCCTTGAAAGTAGCTGGCGGTGATTACGTTGTGACACCAAAATCCCCTCTGAGTGACACATTTTTACGTTTTTCTGCGGATTGGAAAGGTCCACTAAAGTACGCCCTATTAAAGGACTTCAATTTACCTGCAACGATGAGAGTGCTGTGTTTCCCGGGTAGCGAAATCGCACCCCTAATCCACAGAAAATCGAAAAAATGTGTCAGCGTGAGAGGTTTTTTCTGCCAAAATTATATTTACTAGACTCTCTGAGAGCCTTTCCGGGTGTTTTCCGAATATGTAAAGGGGGATGACTCTTTTAGTAGGCACCCTTTTTACCGTAGATAACCCTTACAGCGTGCAGCTTTATTACCGTTGATGACCTGTGTATCAGGCATCCTTATTACCATGGATGACCCTTGTGGTAGGCACTCTTGTCGCAGGGTAAGCCTTGCAGTGGGCACCCTTATCTTTCTTTGTAACGGTGCGACTTCCTGTATTGACGCTATAGTATGAACATACTGGGATGCACCTTCGCAACTACGATAGGAGACGGCATGCTTTTGTGCATAGATGTTGGAAACACACAGACCACCATCGGCCTCATTTGTGAAGATCACAAATTGTGCAGGCAGTGGCGCATGGCTACTTCTAAAAGCGATACCGCCGATCAGATTCGCGCCACACTCCATGGCTTTTTTACTATGCTTGACCTTGATATCCATCAGGTTGTTGACTCTGCTATCGCAAGCGTTGTGCCCACACTTGGTCAGTCATGGGAGCGTCTGTTGCGAGACATCACCGGACACGACCCCCTCATGGTCGACGCCACCCGAGACTGTGGTATTGACGTTGCTCTCCCCTATCCTCAGCAGATTGGAGCAGACCGAATCGCAAATGCGGTCTCAGCTCGTGATGCTTATGGCGCCCCGGTAATCGTGGTTGATTTTGGAACCGCCACAAACATTGATGTTGTAGACCGCACCGGCGCTTTTAGAGGCGGCGTCATTATGCCGGGCCTCATGCTCTCGGCAAATGCCCTGTTCTCCTATGCGTCTCGAATTGCAAGTGTGCCGATGGTAAAGCCCGCTCACGCTCTTGGCGACACAACAGATGGTGCCGTACAGTCAGGTCTTGTCATTGGTGCTGCAGCTATGGCTGAAGGACTGGTCAGCCGCATCGTCAGCGAGTTGGGAGAAGAAAAGGTAAAGGTTGTTGCCACGGGAGGCTTGGCGTCGGTGGTTTCAGAGGCAACCGACCTATTTGATACCATTGATCCTGACCTCACGATTCGTGGTATCTATCAGATTTGGAAGCACCGAGAAGAGAAGCGCGGTGCTCAAGATAGCTAGGCGTTCGCTGCCACGGCGCTCACGATAGCGAGACGTTCGCTGCCACAATACGTGCATGCTCAGGTGCAAACTCTCGCTCGCTGCCATCTGCCACGCGAACCGTTGCTCGTCCCCACACGTCGATAGCCACGAAATGGCCTGAACACAAGGGATGCCCTGTTGACCCAAGCGCCACACATTCCTTACCCAAAAGCGGTGTTGCATCAAAGAGTTCGAGAAGAACAGCTGCAAGCGGTCCTGCTTTGCTGCGCCCAGCAGCAATTTCGTGCTCCCATGCAGCAATACGCCGCACGATATGAGTATCAACAAGCTCTGCAGTAAAGCCTGTAGGTAGCTCGCCTATGTACTCAAGTTCACAGGTCAAGTACATTCCATCATCGTCGTAGCCTGCTCGCGCACTCACGTGAAAAGTAGCGCCGTCACATGTAAGCGAGCTTGGCCACAAGAGGTCACTTTTGTGGCCGCAATCAGCAAGGGCATCGCGCACGGCAAGAGCGCATACTTGAGGTACTCCCACCACATACGACATGGGAATAGTTGGTCTCACTATCGTAGTCACAAGGGGGAGACGTTCTTGCTTGCTGTGAAGGATGGGGGCTTGGTCGAGCTTGCGGTTTGGCTCGTGGTTGGGGGCTTGGACGAGCTTGCGGTTTGGCTCGTGGTTGGGGGCTTGGACGAGCTCGCGGTCGAGCTCGTGGATGGGGGCTTGGCCGAGCTCGCGGTCGAGCTCGTGGCTGGGAGCTTGGTCGAGCTCGCGGTCGAGGCCGTGCTTATTCTGCGTCATGAAGCTCCCCCAAATCCTTGACTACCTTACCTACACGCTCTTCAGCAGGAACAAGCTCAATGCCTGCATGAGTAAAGAAACGCTCAGGGTCTCGCATAAGGTCAGCTAGGGGACGCAGAACATAGTCTCGTTCGCCAAAGCCGGGATGCGGGAGCTTGAGCTTGCGGCCTGTGTGAATCTCGTCTTCCATCCACACCAAATCGCAGTCGATGGTACGCGGTCCCGGTATTGAGCTTCTCCAATCGCGGGTACGTCCAAGCTGGGTTTCAACATCCATGAGGGCATCGAGCAGAACAAGGGGTGCGAGCTCGGTTTTTATCTCAACAACGCAGTTTGCTACGGCGTCGCGAATACCGTAGGCAGGCTCGGTTTCGTAGACGTGACTGGTGCCTGTCACACAGGTCAGCGGAATCGCATCAATCAGTGCACGCGCCCGTGAAAGATAGCTCATGCGCTCACCAACATATGAGCCGAGCGAGATATATGCTTTTCGCGCCACAGGGTTTACCATCGCCCAATAGGTATTCAGAGCCTGTGCCGTTCCCGCAACATCGTGCACCCGGAACACGCGAGCACCTGCCTGCAGTGCCGCAAGTGCCATGCCAATAGATCCAGCATCTCTGTCTTGTGGTTGACTTACCGCAGTCGTTGCCCCAACCACACGCTTGCGAGACACAGCGCACATCAACGGGTATCCCATGCTGGCAAGCTTTGCGGTTGCGCGCTGGATAACCACATCTTCATCGGCAAACTTGCCAAACCCCGCACCCGGATCAACGCAGAGTCGCTCGCGGTCGACACCAGCGCGCATCAACGTACGCGCTTGATCGCCGAGAAATCCCATGACCTGTCGCAGAATAGGCGCCGCCTCAGGGGTTGTCGTTGGTCGACGTGAACTGCTTGGTGAGGGCATGTTTTTTGCAGCATTGTCCATGAGTTCTTGAAGACGGTCGCTCGCAGGTACCTTGTCAGTGTGGGTTCCAAGCGCAGGGCCATCAAGTTGAACGGAGCGCCGTGCTGCATGACCAGGGACTTTTCCGGCGTGCATAATAACGCATCCACAGCCCGAAGATGCAGCAAGCTCAACCATCTCAGGCGACGAAAAGCCCGTCACGTCGTTGATGATGGAGGCGCCTAAGCGCAAGCACACACGCGCGAGCTCGGCATTTCTCGTGTCAACCGAGACAATCACTCCTTGCGCCACCAAATCTGCAACCACGGGCACCACACGCTGCGCTTCTTCTTCAGCAGAAACCGCCGCAAATCCGGGACGCCTCGACTCGCCCCCAACGTCGATTATGTCGGCACCCTCATCAAGCATGCGCAAGGCATGCTCAACAGCTTGATCCTTGCCTACATGGGAGCCGCCATCTGAAAACGAATCAGGAGTAACGTTGAGAATACCCATCACGCGAGGACGCGCAAGTGACAGTTCGTAGTCGCCACAGCGCCACACACCAAAACGGTCTTGAAGCATGAAACAGCCCCTTAGAAGTCGAAAGCTTGTGCAATATCGCAAGAGATGACATAGTCTGCCATGGACTCTTGCGGCGTTGGGTCACGATTTACAATAACAACGTTATCCCCGCCAAAATAGCGGATAAGCCCTGCTGCAGGATATACCACGAGCGAAGTTCCGCCAATGACCAAAAGCTTCGATGCGGCAATGTCTCGAATAGCTGCATCCATCACCTGCGAATCGAGGGCCTCTTCATACAAGACAACGTCGGGCTTAACGGGACCTGCGCACGCTTCGCAAACCGGAACTCCCGCCTGATCGAGCACCCACTCAGCAGAGTGAACATGCCCACAGCGCTGGCAGATATTTCTGTGAACACTGCCGTGCAATTCATGCACGCGCTGAGATCCTGCCAGCTGGTGTAGACCATCGATATTTTGCGTCACCACTGAGAGTAGCTGGCCGTCGCGCTCAAGCTCAGCAAGCTTGGTATGAGCACGATTAGGCTTGGCATCGAGAGCAATCATTTTGTTGCGATAAAACTCGTAAAACTCCTCGGTGTGGCTCACATAAAACGAGTGAGACAACATGACCTCAGGCGGATAAGCAAACTTTTGATGATAGAGACCATCAACCGAGCGAAAGTCGGGAATACCACTTGCGGTAGACACCCCCGCACCACCAAAGAAGGTTGCCTTACCGTGAGCTTCTTCAAAAAGTTGCTTGAGTGTTTGAGCTGCCTCTTGGGGATTCGTAATTGCTATCGGCATGACCTACTCCCGTCTTTGTCTGACCTGCACCGAGTAATCAGGCATCTTTGTGTATCTGTCTTTAGTGTATCGCTCACAAAGCCATGACTTCATCACAATACGGCTAACGACTGAGTCTTCTCGCGCAAGTTCACGTTTCCTGCCGCTACACTGGACATCGCACATACGTCTATCAAGGAGGATTCATGCCGAGTGCCGATAAGCGCGAGCTGCGTCTCATATCATGGAATGTTAATGGCTTGCGCGCCGTGATGAAAAAAGAGCCCAACTTTGTTGAGATTTTCGAGTCGTTAGATGCCGATGTCTTTGCCATCCAAGAAACCAAGCTTCAGGAAGGCCAAATCGACCTTGACCTGCCGGGATACCACCAAGTGTGGAGCTATGCCGAGCGCAAGGGTTACTCTGGTACTGCCGTCTTTAGCCGAGAAGAGCCCCTGCAGGTTATCCACTTCACAGACTGTGCCGAAGCAGACAACGAGGGGCGCGTGTGCGCTCTCGAGTTTGAGCGCTTTTGGTTTGTAAACGTATACACACCAAACTCGCAAGACGGGCTCAAGCGCCTCGATACGCGTATGGCATGGGATACGTCGTTTCGTGAGTTGCTCAGTCGACTCGCTCAAGAAAAACCCGTGGTGAGCTGCGGTGATTTTAACGTTGCTCATGAAGAGATTGACCTCAAAAACCCCGACACCAACCACTTTAATGCGGGCTTTTCTGACGAAGAGCGTGAAAGTTTCACCCGTCTGCTCGACGCTGGATTTACCGACAGCTTCCGCCACCTTTACCCAGACCTCACCGATGCCTATAGCTGGTGGAGTTATCGCATGCGTGCGCGTGAGAGAAATGTTGGCTGGCGCATCGACTACTTCATCGTAAGTAACTCCATTGCCGAGAATATCCGCGGAGCTGCTATTTTGAACGAGATATACGGCTCAGACCACTGCCCGGTTGAGCTCATGCTCGAGATATAAACACTGCTTGACTGGTGCTCTGACAAGAAGAGCACCAGCCGTTATTCTGAGCACCTTAGCGGTAACTCTCCATTAGCTGAGCCCATGCGTCCATGGAGCCCTCGATGGTTTGCGCGTCAACGCAGTAGCCAATGCGCACCCAACCCGGACAACCAAATGAGTCGCTCGGCACAGGCAAAAGCTCGAGCTCACGCGCCTTCTCAAAGAAAGCATCGGCATCAGGCTCGAGCGCTTTCATCCATAGATAAAATGCGCCTTGTGGCTCAACAAACTCATAACCCAGCTTGCCCAAGCCTTCCATAAGCAGCTGGCGATTGTGCTCGTATGCCTCAACATTGGGCTCGAGGTCAACACAATCAGCGATCACCCGCTGGAACAAAGCCGGGGCACACACAAAACCCAGCTTGCGTCCAGCTCCAGCTACGGCAGCTACAAGCTGGTCATGCTCGGCACATCTGGGCGACACAAGCACCCAACCAATGCGCTCGCCCGGCAAAGACAGCGACTTGGAATAGCTGTAGCACACGATAGTGTTTGCATAGATGCCCGGCAACCACGGCACCTCCGCACCACCGTACACAAGTTCACGATAGGGCTCATCTGCAATCAGGTACACGGTGTTGCCAGTTTTCTCGCTATGCTCTGTCAGCAGCGCCGCGAGCTCTACAAGCGACTCACGAGAATACACAACGCCCGTCGGATTGTTGGGCGAGTTGATGATGAGCGCCTTGGTGTTCTCATTCAGCGCAGAGCGCAGCGCGGCAATGTCGAGCTGGAAGCTTGAGCTGTCTGCCATTACCTCAACGCAGGTTGCCTGAGAAGACTCAATCCACACGCGATACTCCGGAAAATACGGCGCGACAACCATGACCTCATCGCCCGGATTGCACAGAGCCCCTAAGGTAATGGTGATAGAAGCCGCAGCGCCGCAGGTCATATAGAGGTCATTTGCCTCTGCCAATGAATCACTTCCGTAAAGCTCAGTTGATTCGACAGCAAAGCGCTTATTGATGGACTGCGCAATGCTTGCGCGCACCTCGGGCAAGCCAGACGCAGGCGTGTACGAGTGAAGCTTGGCGGCAGGCATCGCCACTAAACGCTCGATTGACTTGCGCACGTCGTCAGGAGCTGGAATTGAAGGGTTGCCAAGCGAGAAGTCGAAAACCTTATCAACACCTATCTCTGCCTTACGAGCAGCCCCGTAGGCTGCGATTTCACGGATGCGCGATTTACTTGATCCGTATGCCAAGCTCTGCTCATTGATACTCATCGGCACTCCCTTCCGACGTCTGTTGTGTACACAGGTGTTTACTTATTGGCGGCTCCAGCAGAGTCTCCCTGCGATGGTGCTTGCTGCAGTCTTGCTTGCTGCGGTAGTGCTGTTTGACCTGCTCCTTGCTGCACGGCGGCATGAGTCGCTGCGGCTTGCCGTGCGGCCTGTTCACGAGCTCGACGCCGAGCAAGCGCTGCTGCAGCGCGTTGTTTTCGTTGCTGCTTCTCAGCTGCTTCTTCTACGAGATAGGCCTCCCAGCGGTCACCCAAGAGCGACTCGAGCGCTTTTCCGTCAATGGTCTCACGCTCAAGCAAAACCGCTGCCATTTGGTGCATTTGAGCAGCTCGATCTGACAGAACGCTGCGAGCACGATTGCGCGCCTCTTGCATGATACGCGACACTTCGTCGTCAATTCGCTTAGCGGTATCTTGCGAGTAATTCTCCTTGTCAGCGTAGTCGCGCCCAAGGAATACTTGGTGCTGAGCCTCACCAAAGACTTGTGTTCCAAGCGCCTCGCTCATGCCGTAGCGCGTAACCATCGAGCGTGCCATCTTGGTTGCGCGTTCAAGGTCGTTGCTGGCACCCGTTGTGATGTCTGAACAGAAAAGCTCTTCTGCCACGCGACCTGCAAGCAAGGTTGCCAGCTCGTCGAACATGCGACCACGCGTCTCTAAGAAATGGTCTTCTTCGGGAAGCGACATAGTGTAGCCCAATGCCTGACCACGGCTGATAATCGTAATCTTGTGCACGGGGTCGGCGTTTTCAAGCACATGACCCACCAGCGCGTGGCCACTCTCGTGATAGGCAATCGTTACGCGTTCACTCTCACTCATTACGCGGCTTTTGCGCTCAGGACCAGCAATAACGCGCTCCATTGCCTCTTCAATCTCCGACATCGAGATTGATTTGCGCTGCTTGCGTGCCGCCAAAAGAGCTGCCTCATTCATGAGGTTTGCCAAATCTGCTCCTGTAAAGCCCGGTGTGAGCTTTGCCAAGCTTTCGTATTCAACCGACGAGTTAACCGGCTTGCCCTTTGCGTGCACGCGCAGGATTTTCTCGCGACCCTTGACGTCGGGGCGGTCAACCGTAATCTGGCGATCAAAACGTCCGGGACGCAAAAGTGCCGGGTCGAGAATGTCGGGGCGGTTGGTTGCTGCAATGAGGATGGTTGCACTTCCCTCTTCAAAGCCATCCATCTCTACGAGCAGCTGATTCAAAGTCTGCTCACGCTCGTCATGGCCACCGCCGAGACCTGCGCCTCGCTGACGACCCACTGCATCAATCTCGTCGATAAAGACAATCGAGGGCGAGACTTCTTTGGCTTCTTTGAAGAGGTTTCTCACGCGGCTCGCACCAACGCCTACGAACATCTCAACAAAGTCTGAACCAGAGATAGAGAAAAACGGCACACCAGCCTCTCCTGCCACTGCCTTTGCGAGCAGAGTCTTTCCGGTTCCGGGAGGGCCAACCAACAAAACGCCACGTGGAATCTTGGCACCCATTTTGCGATAGCGCTCAGGATTAGACAGAAAGTCCTTGATTTCTTGGAGCTCTTCGACCGCCTCATCGATGCCTGCTACATCAGAAAACTTGGTTTTAGGACGCATATCAACCGGAATCTTTGCCTTTGTTTTGCCAAAACTCATAGCTTGACCGTTTTGGCTCTGCAACTGATTGAGGAAGTAAATAAAGACTGCCACCATAATGAGCGCCGGAACAAGCGAGAGCAGCAATCCCTCTAATAGACCGCCATCTGAGGTGTCTACCTTGAAGTCGATTTTGTCTCGGTGTTCAGTCATGAGCTCGGCAAGGTTGTCAGTTCCCACCCACGAGCTCCTGATCTTACTGGCTTTGTCTTTGTTGCTGACATCTGAGCTGTTTTCCCAGTACCTACCATTGATGTCGCCGTTGGCGGCTTTATAGGTTGCCTCACTTACGCGATCTTCTTGTACCGCCGTCATAAACTCGCTGGTCGAAAGGATATCAACACGGTCTCCCGGGAAAAACACACCCGTAGAAAACGCTATAAATGCAATGAGGATGACCGCGATAATCAGGTAGGCAATGCTTATCCGCGAGCCGTTAGGGCGCCAGCGCTTGGGCTCGCCTGATGAACCAAATTGGTCGTCTGCTTCTGAGTCTCGTTTACGCTCGGGTTTGTTCCTGTCTGCCACAGTACGTTAACTCCTTGCTGACATGAAATGTATGGATTCGATTCGTGCCGATGTGTATTGCGTTGTACGTGTCTAACTAAGTGCCTAACTATAAACCTCAGGTTTCAAGATACCAAGATAGGGAAGGTTACGATAACGCTCAGCATAATCGAGACCATATCCCACAACAAACTCATCGGGGATGTGAGCACCCACGTATTTGGGCTCGATTGCTGGGGTTTTCCCTACAACATCTTTAACGAGAAAAGTTGCCACCTCAAGCGACGCCGGGTTTCTCTCCCCTAACATTCTGATGAGATAGTCGAGGGTAAGCCCTGAGTCCAGAATATCCTCAACCAAAAGAATGTGACGCCCCTCGATAGGCGTATCCAAGTCTTTGACAATGCGCACCACACCTGAGCTCTTGACATCGCTGCCGTAGCTCGACACAGCCATAAAATCGATGGCCATGGGAATTGATATGTGGCGCATGAGGTCGCCCATGAACACCACAGCACCACGCAAGACTGCTACGAGCAGCGGGTTTTTATCGGCATAATCAGCGCTAATCTGTGAGCCCATGCGACTCAGAATCTCTTCAATATCCTGCTCGCTGAGCAGCACCTTTCCCACGTCTGGGTGGTCGGTCGACCGGGTCATACATCCTCCTGACACGCCATAGGTACACGTGTACTAATCTTACCAAAGCTCGGGATTGTCTCGTTGCTCGAGCGTAAGCTCTACAAATAAACGGGTGTCCGCACGACACGCTGCCCGATCATCTGCACGAATACCCGCAGCCCACACAATGGCTCCTGCACAAGACTGCCGTACGATAGGTACAAGCTTTCGCTGAGTAAGTGGCACCTGTGCATCATGGAGCAGGTCAGAGAGGTTTTTTGATTGCCCACGCATGCCCAGCGGACACATGACGTCTCCTGCTTGGGCAGAGTCCACCCAGAGCTTTCCTCCCCCTTCATTGAGCCCGCACGCTATCGCGTCGAGCAAAATTGAGTTGAGACCCCTGCGCTGTGCATGCTCACGAGCAAGCTGGATGGGATCTGCGCCTTTGGGCACTGGTTTTAGCTGCGAAACAAGCAGCTGGTCTCGCGAGATAACGCTACTTCCTTCCACCTCAATCCACTGCGGCAAAATCTCTCCAGCCGCTTCTCTCGATGTTAGGAACAGCATGCCGTGACTCACACGCACGTCAAGCCCCATGGGCAGCGTCAAAGATCCTGCCTGAGCTGCTACGATGCCCAGAACTGAAGCAATGTGGCGCGCCTCAAGGCGAATCTCAGGCACCAGTGAGACAAGCGCATGCCTCACCACACGGCGTGCAAGCACCAACTCAAGCGAGGCAAGCTTGCGTGCATCGAGCGCTAACATACCCGTGGTTTTTCTGCTCTCGAGCTCACGATACGCGCGCATAGCAAGCTGGGTGAGGTAGGCATCTTCATCAGACAGGATGTCACAGGTGCTCGAGATTCCTTCAACCACACGACGGTTACGCTCTTTAGCAAGTGGTAAAAACTCATGGCGAACAAAGGCACGCAGGTAGTGCGTGTCAACATTGGTGGCATCTTCTCGCCAGATAACGCCCTGCATACGCACGTAATCACAAAGTTTTCGATGAGTTTTGTCGAGCAGCGGTCGCACAATGCGGTTTCTTCTGCGCGGAATTGACGACAAACCCGCCGGCCCCGATCCTTTAATGGCATTCATGAAAAAGGTTTCTGCGCGATCATCAGCCGTGTGCGCAGTAAGAATACGAGCAGCTGAGCGCGGTGTTCCCAGTCGCTCAGAAAGCTCGTTCGCCAACTTGTTTGCCAGCTCATAGCGAATCTCTCGTGCGATATTCTCGACATTGCTGTGGGTGCGCTCTGCTGCTTTGGCAACGTCAATGCGCTCAACCGTACAGGGCACCCCATAGCGAGCAGCGAGGTCTCGGACAAACTCCTCATCTTCGTCGGCATCGATTCCGCGCAAGCAGTGGTTGACATGAAGTACATGCAGACGCTCTCGCGCAATGCGGGCGTCTCCCCTGCCATCGTCGATGTTGAGCGTGTCGTTGATGGCAAGCATGAGCAGGGCGGTTGAGTCTGCTCCACCCGAAACCATAAGCACAACGGGGGCGCGCCGGGCATTGTCACGCGACTCTGATGGCCACGAAAAACGACCCGACCCCGTACCGTATCGCTGAGAAACGCTTGGCATGCCCACCTTTTCTTCATGCTTGTGGCTTTTGTCCATACGTATTGTACGGCATGCGCGAGCTTCTTCGAAGTATGCGCACCTTCCCAGACAAGCAAGTTCCAGACAAGACCCAGACAAGCATAGACTTTTTTCCTGTGAGTGTATGTTCCTCGACTTAGTTCTCGCCGTTATTCAAATGTATTGACAGCAAATACGGCAACTTTTGACAATTTTTGACGTTTTTCTGCGTTTGAACGTAGTCCACTAATATATCTCTTATTTGGGGACTGCTATTTACCTGCAAAAATAGGAATGCTCTGTTTCCCGGGTAGCAAAATAGCACCCCCAAAACACAGAAAAACGTTAAAAATTGTCACAAACAACGTATTTTCGTGTCAATCGATAATCTCATGCTCGTAAACAGGGTATCGGCACGGTGAATCGATACCCTCACTCTCACAAAACCATCGCTAGTACTACTTACCAGCAGGTAGTGCTCGAAAACATCCGTTGTCGTTCGCTCAAACGCTTCGCTGTTTGTCACCTCAGCTGATGGGTTGACCACAGCAAAAAATATGCTCAGTATTGTAATGTCACACGAGAGAAAGACGAGGCTTCAGTGGTAGCAATTGAGTCATTTTGCGACAGTGACTTTTGGGAGGTGGCAGAGTTTCTTGGGAGACTCTGGCACGACGAACACTCGAGTGAACAGGCCCACTGGTGCGGCGCAGACGAGCTCTGCTGGCACCTTGCCTGTTCGCAAGCTTCCTTTGTTGCACGCTCTGACGCTGGGGTATTTCAAGGCATCGCCCTTGTTCGTTCTGATTTTAGCTTCAAGGACGAGCACTGGATTGCCAAAGGCAATGAAATCAAAGCAGCGGCCTTGGCAGATGGTTACGACTCAACTATCGACAACATCTACGCCAACGATGAAGATGCTATTTTGGCAGAAGCGGCACAACAAGAAGGAATCGAACACACTGGTGAGCTTGTGCTTCTTGCCCTTGAAGACAGTGCTCGTGGACAAGGTTTGGGAGCTCGCCTCCTGAACTGTGCTCTCTTATGGCTACAGCAGCAGGGGTGTTCAACATTCAGGCTGGTAACCGACGATGCCTGCGATATTAGCTTCTATGACCACTTGGGCATCGGACAACTCATGAAAAGACAGTCAAGCAGCGGCGAAGACTTTGACATTTACGTCTACCAGACATCTGTTGCTGATGTACTCAAGCGCCTTGGATAGCCCGGTTGTCTCGGTCATCGCGCTGATCGTAACTAAGTTACTGAGAGAAGACAGCTCACGTGACACACTGATGCTGAGCATCTCTTATGACCTAACCGATAGATACTTGAGCGAAGGATTTCACGCTTGGTAGTGCTTCTTAACATAGTGGTTTTTCTTGCAATGGGTCTCTGGATTCGTTGGTTGTACCGAGTGGCCCTACAGTGGCGTCCTCCCAAAATCGTTCGTGACAACATGAACCGAAACATACAATCTATTGAACATCAGCGTTTCGAGGACTTAAAGAAGATTCTGCTCTTAGCTGCTCCCTTTTTGATTGGCATTACCGTCTTGGCCTACCTCGATAATCGAGATTGGACTGTTATCTTTATACCAGTTGCAAGCCTGATTCTTGCCTCGCCCGTTTGGCTACTCGTTCGCCGACAATACAAGCAGTATTACTACGAAGACGCTGAGCATTTTGAGACGATTACAAGACTCCTTCACCGCAAAGTTTACATGCGCTTTGAAGACATTGCGCATGTTTCACGCAGTTACAATCCCGTCTGTATTTGGATCATGAGCAAAGACGGCAACCGCATTGAGCTCTCACTCAATCGCTTTGCTATGCCCCAGCTACTCAGCTACCTCAAAAAGCGCTGGGACGAAGAATCGCAAGCAAGATTTACCGCCCATTCAAGCTCTTCATCAATCTTTGAGGCGAGTTTTCTTGAGCCACATGCAGCACCTTGGCGATCAAGGCTTTTTACTCCTCTTTCAAGCAAAGTAGACGGCTCGTTTTTCTCCTCCTCAGAATAAGCCGGGCTTTCATTGCCATTTCCACAAGCACGCTGCAGTGTCCACCTGTTGACCTCAGCTGCAAATCTACCTACTCTATTAATATAGAAGACTCAGCGAAGGACGTGCCTTCATGCCAGGTTACTTGTCGCTTTATATACTTATTAACCTGTTTTGTGCAGCGCAGGTTCTCATTTTTGCCGTTCATTCTCGCTTTGGCATGGGGGCCACCGTTTCTCAGCGACGTTTTGTGGTGTCCATGATTGTTCTTGCAATCTTTTTCACATCCGACACCGTCTGGTACGCCATGGACTGCGGAGCACTTCCTCAGATATGGTCTGTCAGTATGGGGTTCAAATCGGTGTATTTTCTCTCTGCCACACTTGCAGGTTACGTCTGGTTTCTCTATATGGGATTACTCACGAAGCTCAAGCAGCTCAAGAGCCCAACTTTTATTCGGCTGACAGCCATTCCAGTTGTGGTCCATGCATTTCTTTGCATTATCAACATACCAACATCAATTCTCTTTGGCATTACGTCAGACTTTAGCTATTTCAGAGGCCCTATCTTTGGCATCCAATACCTCTTTACCTACCTCTACCTTATATTTGCGAGCGCCCACTCACTCTACAAGGCATCGTGCCCTGAGAATGTCATCGACCGATCTCGCTACATCATCATTGCAACTTTTCCCATATTGCCAGCTATCAGTGGTATCCTTCAGCTCTTTTGGTGGCGCATTCCCTTTAATTGCATGGCATTTACCCTAGCTGTGGTGATTGTCTACCTCACCGAATTGAGTCAGCAGATTTCTCAAGAACCACTCACCAAACTTGCCAATCGCAAGCAATTCATGCGTGTACTCGAAGCAAACATGCAAAACTACAAGGGCGATGACCAGCTCGTTTTGTTCATGATGGATATTGACCGCTTTAAGCAGATTAACGACACGTATGGTCATGTCGAGGGAGACAACGCAATCCTCGCAGTTAGCTCGGCTCTTAAAAGTGCGGTGAGCGGTCTGCACAAACGAGCCATACTTGCTCGCTATGGAGGGGATGAGTTTGCCATCATCGCCCATTTTGATACGGCTGATGAGATTTCAGAGTTCAAAGGGACTATCAATCGAGAAGTTAAAAAGCAGTGCGAGGGGGCTCAAAAGCCCTACCAGCTTGCGCTCAGCGTTGGTTTTGCCACGTATCAAGAGAGCATGCGCACCATTCGCGGGTTTATTAATGCTGCAGATGAGCGCCTGTACAAGGAAAAAGAAGCTCTCAGACACGCTCGATAAACCCTGTGAAGTTCGTTTAATCCCGTGAAGCTCGTTTGGATCTTTTCCCACTGCACTGGATACTGCACAGAGCCACTTCTTCGCTTCAAGCCCGACACAAACGAAAGGCAGGGAACTCTGAGATTCCCTGCCTCATCACGACATGTCAGCTGCACATCGGCTGCACGCCAGACGGCATGCCAGCCACACGCCAGACGGCACGTCAGCCACACGCCAGACGGCACGTCAGCCGCACGTCAACTGCACGCCAGCCGCACGCTAGTCAATCGCAATCTTGGTGACGTTTTCTTTCTCCTGCTGCTTAGGGACATTAACCGTCAGAACGCCATCTGCCAACTTAGCATTGAGGCCCGTAGTCGACGCATCCTTCAAGAAAACCGCACGCGTGGCTTGATACGAACGGGTCTCTTTTTGAATCCAATTCTTGCCTTCGTCCTCGCTCGTCTCTTTCTTATCAACAGAAATGCAGAGCTTGCCATCGTTGAGCTCAACATCCACATCATCGCGAGTAACACCAGGTACGTGGGCGCTCACCACATAGGCATCTCCCGTGTCTTCAACATCAAGCGGAAACGCACGGGGGAGCTCAGCCTGAGGGCTGTTGAAAAACTCATCGATAAGATCAAAAGGATCCACTTGACGAACGAGTCTGCCGTAACGGTTGTAAGGAATCATGCTAGCCATTTCTATCTCCTTTTCTCGGCTTTTCGGGGAGCTTGTCGCTCTCTTTTGTCACTCTTATGTATTCCCATTGTTATATTATTTATACTCTATTTCATAGATATTCTTAGTTATTCTGACTCATTATATCTAATACTATATGACTTAGATTTAGCTCCCTATCAGAGCTTGCCCGTCTTAAGCTTCGTAGACAGTTTTTTCATTTCTGAGGTTAATTTGAGCTGTCCATGTTCAAGTTGTAACTGAGGGGTGTCAAGAAACGTTCTGTGCGCTATCCTTGCGAGTGTGATGTTGTGAGGGGGTGAGCTAATGGGTCAAAACGATGAGCGTCATCTGGATGCTCAGTTTTCGCAGGTAAATGAGGATGAATTACTCACCGTTCCCACACGAGATCAGATTCGTAGCAGCGCCGCTCAGCAAAAGCGCAGGCAAACGCAGGCCAACTCGGTTGAGGAGCGTCAAACTCAGGTACGTGAGACGCCAAACCGTTCGACGGAAACTCGTCAGGTACAGGCGCGTTCAGCAGAGACTCGTCAGACACAGACACACGAGGCACCAGCCCGGCTAACGGAAGCTCGCCAAGCAGCAACTCGTGAAACACCAGCTCGCGCCAATACACCAGCTCGCGCCAATACGCCAACACGCGCCAATACACCGACACGCGCCAATACACCGACACGCACTAATACACCAGCTCGCAGCTTGCCGCCGTTCAATCCTACCCCGCATCGCAAGACACAGCCTCCCGTCAACGACTTTGAAAACGTAGACGTATTGGGTAAGGATTTGCCCCACGAATCAAGCTACACCAGCCGAGGTGGTCTGTCGGGACATGCCTATCGCAAATCTCGCGCCAAGATGCCTAAGCTCCAACGTAATCTCAAATATGGGCAGTACTTAGAGATTCCCAAGGGTCAACGTTCAATCTTTCAGTCTCCTGAGATGCGTCGCCGCAACCGCTTCATCCGCTTAACCGCGCTTGTCATTGCGCTTTTGGTTATCGCGATTGCCGTGTGGATTCTCGTACATTAAACCATCAGCCCACGCACTGCACTCATCAGGTGTTTTGCAGATTTCAATCCCGCACAATCCAGCTCACCATGAAACCTCCCGATTGAGCGATTTAGCTCCATGGGTCTCGCTCGAAAAGCGGCTCTCGAGAAGCAGGTCGGTCTGAGTAGGGATCATATCCATCGTCATCTTCATTTGGTGCCCGATAAAAACTCGCGTCATGCAGTGGCGTCTCTACTCGTGGGCTAGATGTCCGTCTCGTCTTCGCGTCCTTCGATGCTTCTGTGGCTTTCTTTCCGTCGAGAGAATCGGTGTTTGTCTCGTTACTTGTCGCCATAGTGGTCCACCGCCGCTAAATAGGAAGCCAAACTGTCACCGTACGATTCGAGCGATTTACCTTCAAGATTTGAGCGTTTACCAACTGCAACCGTCAGCGATGCGGGATTGCCGCTTGAATCGGCATTAACGCTCAGATACCAATAAAGCGACTCGCCTTGGGCAATGCCTGCTAAAAAGGCAGGTGATGAGCTGCCGTTCTGTGACCCGCTGTTGTAGGAGCTACCACTCTGCGAGCTGCTACCCTGCGAGCCGCCGCCTTGCTCGTTCTCACGAGAGTCCCAACTCTGGGTTTCTTCACCTTGTGCGGCACCCTCATCGTCCGAATCACTCCGCGATGAATCAGATTCTGTTCTGCCAAAATTCCACAATGACGAGCCTGAACCAAAATCAAAGCTGAAGCCCGAGTTTTGACGGGGGCGAACGATACTCTCATTGGTGACAAACTCGGTAAGCTCACCCAGACCACAACGATACGCACATTGCTGGAGGTATTCCTGTGTGAGAGCAGCGCTTTCAAAGCTTCCGCTCAAAACAGGCTCAAACCGAACACCCTCAACTTCGCTACCTAAAGACGTGCTTCCTGACAAACCAATACCCACATAATCGCCGTTTTCGGGAGTTGGTGTAAACAAAAGACTGCCCACGCCGTCCTTTGTCCATCGCTCGTTTGCCGAGCTCAAAGATCCAAAGCCCGAGCCACCATAGCTCCAACCCTTCCATGTAAGGTAATCGTTAACATCTGATGGGTTTTCTCGAATATAGTCTGGAAGGAAGGTCTCAGAGCGCGGGCCGGCTGCCGCAACCGTGAGAATCACGGTTTGGCCGCGAGACATGCGTGTGCCCGCAACTGGGTCGGTCGATAGCACCATCCCTGCTCGATCTTCACTTTCAATCTGCTCAACCTTGTAGCCAAGCTCGGCCTCTTGGATAAGACGTATTGCCTCGTCGCGGTCGATACCCACAACTTCTGGCACGGTATAGGGCTTTGAGATGACGAGAAGCACCTCATCGGTCGAACGAAACTGAGCGCCTTCAGCTGGAGTTGCCGAGATAACAGTTCCCTCAGCCTCTGAGGAGTGTCGGTAAGTCGTTGTAATATTTGTCGCTCCAACGTCTGTGAGAATCTTGTTAGCTTCTTCAAGCGTCAGTCCATGGAGCTTTGGCATGATTCGAGGAACTGCAATGATAATGGTTACGGTAGAACCACGGTCTACCGTAGTTCCGCTAACAGGAGAGCTATTAACCACCGTATCAAAGTTATCATCTGCAGGAAGCTCAGAAACCTCAGCTACCAGTCCTGCCTCTTCGATAAGACGGATCGCTTCACTGCGACCCTGACCTGCCAACTCAGGAACAATCGCAGCTTCGAGCATCGGCTTTACCGCAAAAAAGATACCCGCCGCAATACCAGCAAGTACCAACAACACAGCAACGGCAATAAGCCCGCGATGCTTCTTTTTTGGCTCAGCCTGAGTGGTTGTATCTGCAGCTGCAAGTCCCGACAACGGCATAACCACGGGATCTCGCGGAGCGGTATCGTCGAGCGGGTCGTGTTCTGGTGTTTGCCAGCCGCTCACATGAGGCAACGTATCCGTTGGTGAGGTCTGCTCGGTACTGGCATCAAACAGCTGGTCTGCCTGCACGCCATCGCTCAACAGCTCGGTTTCTGCCACGTCTGCGAGCAGTTCGGTTTCTGCCGAATCAAGCAGTACTGTCTCACCCGAGCTGGCGAGAAGCTCCGCCTCAGACGACAGAGCAGCCATGCCCATCAGCTCAGTATCGTGCAATGTCGCCGCGTCACTGTCGCGCTTTTGAGGAGCCCCGCACTGAGGACAAATCCTCGACGAGCTGGGTATCTCTGCATGACATTGAGGGCACAGCATGGTTGCCTCCGCGCGTGACCGTGCTTGTACTATCCGGTGTAGTGATCGATGTAGGCAAGGTAGTTGACGAGACGCATGTCATACGGCCCCAAATCAACTGCCTCGTATGTTGCTGTAGGCGCACACGCTATGTTTACCTCGTAGCTGCCATCCCACGTTGAATGGTTGACGCAGGCATACCATGTATAGCCATCTCGCTCACCGCAGACCGCTATAAATTCGTTTTCTAATACAACATCTACAGGAACACCAGCTCCAGAGATTGTCTCGTTGGTGCACGAATCCGATGGATTTTCAAAGCCGCATGACGCCGCTATTCTCAGGAGATAGTCCTCGCTTAACTGCGGGTCTGCAAAAGCCCCAACAAGCGTTGGCGTAAAACGCACGCCTCGGACGGCTCCGCCATACCTCAGCTGACTCTCATACCAACCGCCCGTGAAGTGTGCAGACTCTGGATTAGGTGTAAAGAACAGGGTGCCCAAATCGTTCTTGTACCACATCTCAATAATGGGATCTTGGCTCGCAGAATCGTAGAAGTTCCACTCTTTCCACTCGAGGTAATCACTGATGGCATTTCCGCTCGACTCGAGATAGTCGCTCAGGTACGTCTCTTCTCGAGCGCCGGGTGCCGAGACCAGCAACAAGACCTCGCTACCCTCTTCAAGACGCTCGGCTGCGCTTGGGTTGGTAGATAAAACCGTGTAGGCAGGAAGCTCAGAATCCTGCCACGCCACGCTGTAGCTCAATCCTGCACGCTCAATTGCAGCTTGCGCTTCTTCAAGGTTAAAGCTCGACACATCGGGAACGGTATAGGGCTGAGATACTGTCAGCAGCACCCGATCGTCTGAGCGAAACGCGCTTCCTGCTTCGGGAAACATTGCCATGACGTGGTCTTCTGCAACTGGCTGCTGGTCTTCTCCTTCGAATACCGCTTCATACCAAATCTTGATGTTTGTTGCTCCTGCTTCTTCTAGCGCACTACGCGCGTCAGAACTCTGCTGGCCCACCACATCAGGAAGAATCCGGGCGCGACCAACCTCTCCCTCAATAACGGTACCGCGTTTCAGCGAAGCTCCCGCTGACGGATTAAGCGACACAATGGTGCCTACTCCATCATCCACATCAATTTCTGCCGTATTGAGACTAAAGCCAGCTTCTTCGAGGGTTGTACGGGCATCAGCTTCGCTCATGCCCGTAACATCAGGCACATCTATCGTTCCGATAAGACCTGCGTCGTAGGCAAGGTAGGCAAATCCGCCCAAGATGCCTGCCACAAGCACGCATACAAGCCCTACCACGAGGGCTTTTCCTCGACGCTGACGAACGGGGGCTCGTCCGGAGAGGTAGTAGCTGTCGTGGTCTGCGGTAATGTAACCACCCGATTCTGAGCCATCTATAACGGGCAACTCGGTTGACATCGAAGCAGAAGGCGCTGTTGCAAGCACGTCGAGACCATCAAGTTGAGATGTAGGAAACGGCGCGAAATAGAAATCTTCATAGCCTTGGAACTCAAACTGACCTGTTTCTGAACCATCAGCTACAGCTTCAGTCGAATCATCAGATGCAGAAGCGCTCGTCTCTGACGCTGTCTCCTCAGCATCCTCGTCAAGCACTTCTTGGCCATCATGTGAAGCAGCCTTATCTGCCTTAATTCTTATCTCAGCCGTATCGTTAGCTGTGGCTTCAAAATCAATTTCGGCATCGGAGCTGTCTTCGACTTCGGGATTAGCCTCGGCTTCGGAATAGGTATCAGCTCCATCCTCAGAATCGGCAACGGCGTCATTGTCATAATTCTCTTCAACAGCCTCTGGCTCACCCTCATCTTCTGGCTCTTCAACAGCTACCGGTTCAAGAACACTCGTCTCATCTTGCGAAAAACCATTGAGAACCGCAGTCTCATCTTCTGCATACGTTTGGAGGACGCTCGTCTCTTCTGCAGACTCACCGTCGGGCTCGACTTCTCCCTCAGGCTCGGACTCTACCTCGGACTCGACTTCTCCCTCAGACTCGCCTTCAATCCTTACCTCGGACTGATTCTCGAACTCAAGCTCGGTCAACTCCTCAAACTCCATCGATTCGTCAAGATTTATCGCCCCATCGAACACTGGTGCTACAGGCGTAGGACCAACCATGGCCCTACGCACGGGATGCGGACGTACATTCTCCTGCTCGCCAATAATTGCTCCACATTCAGGACACATAACGGTGCCTTCGGGCAACTCCGCATGACACTTCCCGCAAAACATCGCTTCCTCCAAACTGTGCAGCCGGCTCGCAGCTCTGAGATTCCTTGCCATCAATCACCACTCATTGTAAATGCAGAGCATCTCAAAACGCTAGTTCAATGCAGGTTCAGTAGGTAAAGCGTAAAAGCGGTTCTCACTGTCAACATCAACCTTTACGGCATCACCCTCACGAACAACGCCCTCAATAATGAGGTTAGCTACCTTGTCCACAACATTTCGCTGAATGAGGCGCTTGAGGGGACGCGCACCATAAACTGGGTCGAGTCCATCAAGGGCAAGTGACTGCATGGCCATCTCGGAAAGCTCCAAGGTAATGCGGCTCTTGGCGAGGCGCTCGCGCACATCGGCAAGCTGGATGTTGACTATCTGCTCAATGTCGCCCAAGCCAAGCGACTGGAACACCACCACATCGTCAATGCGGTTCAAGAACTCTGGCCTAAAAGTAGCACGCAGCGCTTCATCAACCTGCTTTTGCATCTCGTCAGGATTTAACATCGGGCTTTGCGCGATGATTTGTGAGCCCACATTGCTCGTCATAATTACGATAGTGTTTTTGAAGCTCACCACACGACCTTGTCCGTCGGTGAGACGCCCATCGTCAAGCAGCTGCAGCAATACGTTGAACACCTCGGGATGCGCTTTTTCCATCTCGTCAAGCAAGATAACCGAATAAGGCTTGCGACGCACCGCCTCGGTGAGCTGACCTCCCTCGTCATAGCCAACGTATCCTGGAGGTGCGCCAATGAGACGCTGTACACTGAACTTTTCCATGTACTCGCTCATGTCAATGCGCACCAGAGCACGCTCGTCATCAAAGAGTGCCTCGGCGAGCGCTTTAGCAAGCTCGGTTTTTCCCACACCGGTAGGCCCAAGGAAGAAGAAGCTGCCAATGGGACGGTCTGGATCTGACAGGCCAGCGCGACTCCGTCTTACGGCAGAGGCAACAGCGCTCACTGCTTCGTGCTGTCCAACAACACGCTGGTGGAGCACTTCTTCGAGGTTTCTCAGCTTGTCAATCTCACCTTGCATCATCTTGGATACAGGCACGCCTGTCCAGCTCGACACTACCTCAGCGATCTCCTCAGTCGTAACTTCTTCTTTGAGCAGGCCACCTGCTTCTTGCTTGCTTGCAAGCGCTGCTTCTGCAGCAGCGTAATCTTGCTCAAGCGATGGAATGATTGAGTAGCGCAGCTCCGATGCGCGAGCAAGGTCGCCCGCGCGCGTTGCTCGCTCTTCTTCTCCGCGCGCATCCTCGAGCTTGCTCTTGAGTTCTTGAACGTGATCGATGGCGCCTTTCTCGTTTTGCCAATTTGCTTTAGCGCTGTCGAGAGCCTCGCGCGCCTCAGCAATTTCTTTGCGCAGGCTCTCAAGGCGACTCGCAGAAAGCGCATCTTCCTCTTTCATGAGTGCCTGCTCTTCGATTTGCATCTGGGTCAGCTGGCGCTCTTGGGCATCAATCTCTGCCGGCATGGAGTCAAGTTCCATACGCAGACGACTCGCTGCCTCATCAACGAGGTCGATGGCTTTATCAGGCAAGAAGCGATCAGCAATGTAGCGATCCGACAAGTCGGCGGCAGAGACAAGCGCGGCATCGGTAATGCGCACGCCGTGGTGGATTTCGTACTTTTCTTTGAGTCCACGAAGAATCGACACAGTGTCTTCTACCGTTGGCTCGCTTACGAGTACCGTCTGGAAACGCCGGGCAAGAGCTGCGTCTTTCTCGACATACTTGCGATACTCATCGAGCGTGGTAGCTCCAATAGCGTGAAGCTCACCGCGTGCCAAGGCAGGCTTTAAGATATTGCCCGCGTCCATGGAACCTTCTGCGTTACCTGCGCCAACAATAAGATGTAGCTCATCGATGAAGAGGATGATTTGACCATCGCTCTTACGAACCTCTTTGAGCACCGACTTGAGGCGATCCTCAAATTCACCGCGGTACTTAGCGCCAGCAACGAGGGCGCTCATGTCGAGCTCTACCAAGTCTTTGTCTTTAATAGACGACGGAACGTCGCCAGAGACTATGCGCTGAGCGAGGCCTTCCACGATGGCTGTTTTGCCAACGCCGGGCTCACCAATGAGCACAGGATTATTCTTTGTGCGGCGGCTCAACACTTGAATGGTGCGGCGAATCTCCTCTACGCGTCCAATAACGGGATCGAGCTTTCCTTGACGAGCAAGGTCGGTCACGTTTCTGCCATAGCGCTCGAGCGCCTCGAACTGGGCTTTCGCTTCTTGGCTTGTCACGTGTTCATTGCCGCGTAAGTTGGTGTAAGCCTCTCGCATGCGCTTTTGCGTGAGGCCCGATGCACGCAAGATATTTCCTGCGTCTCCCTTGTCCTCTGCAAGAGCACACAGCAAGTGCTCACTTGTTACGTAGGCATCACCCAGCTCAGATGCCACTTTTTCTGCCGCATCTGCAGCGCGGATGAAGTCAGTTCCAGGTGCTACCATACCAACGCCCGAAACTTTTGGCTTGCCCGAAATGATGGTGTCAACCTGTTTCAGGAGCGCTCGTGGATCTGCCCCCACGCGCTCAACGATTGCCGTGATGTTTCTTTCACCCTCTGACAGCAATGCTTTGAGCAGGTGCAGCGGCTCAATCTGTCCTGCTTGGGCATCGGCCGCCACACTCATTGCTCCCTGAAATGCCTCTGCGGCAGTTACGCTCCACTTATCTAATCTCATGGCTTGTCACTCCCTCATAGTGTATGAACCCCATAGTTTATCGAGGTAGTTATTCCCGCCATAAGGGCTACTTATACAAATCTAAGTGAGCCTGAGTGAGATTTTCTGAGTTTGTTGGTCATTCAGCGAGCACGTATGGTCTAAGCACAAAAAAGGCTCAAGTCTACGCTTGAGCCTTTTTTGTTGTACTGCGGGGCAACTATCAGCTACGCATCTGCCCCATCCTCAAAAGAGTTTGAGATAAATCCAGCTTCGCATTACGTCAATAACAGGTTGCGCAAATCATCCGCAAAGCGCTCGGGGAACTCGAGGTGGCTTCCATGACCGGAGTTCTCATACACCACCTCGCGATAGTTCCCGCCGCGAGCTGCAAACTGCTCGAGCACGTAGCGCGTCTGTGCAAGCATGGGTTGAGCTGGATACACATCCGCACCAGGATATCCCGGAACAATTCCCAGCTGTCCGAGTGTTGCCAAGTCTGCATTGCTGCCGTCGGCAACAACCACATCACTGTCGCCGCGAATCCACAGAACAGGAATGTTGGTAGGCATCTCGGCGATGGCGGACAGGTCGCAATACTCAGGCGACAATGTGTTGCATACGCCAGCGTCGCCTGCTTTAAAGCCAGGCCACTGCTCGCAGGGTATGGCATTTCCGGGATAAAAACCCTCACCTGTCTTGGTCTTGAGAATACCGTCAACCAGCTTGTCCTCAGTCTCAGAATCAAAGGTAAAGGGCGGCTTGACGTAAGAGTTCTTGAGCACTGTCTTGAACAACTCGCGCTCTTTATTGTTGAGCGCCTCAACCACCATTGGGTTGACACTTCCGCCACCACAACCAATACCAACCGGCTCAAGGATGGTGCCACGCTCATCAGTTGTTCCCGCAAAGCCAAAGGGAGCCAACGGAGCCTCAAGGATGAGACCAGTCAGCATCTCGGGGTGGTCAATGGCAAACTGCATAACAGCTCCGCCGCCCATCGACCAACCAAGCAAGCCAAAGCTTTCCCACCCAAGCGTCTGAGCCAAAGCATACAAATCGTCACTGTGATCGCGCAGACCGCGCGTTGCATCAATAGGAAGCGCCTGCGTATCGCCAAAGCTGCGAAGATCGGGAGCAACCATATCAAAGTCGTCAGCCAGAAGCTCCATCAGGTCTTCGTAAAACACCGACGACGACAGATTTCCATGCACGAGCATGAGCTTGGGAGCACCAGCAGTGCCCGCCCTTCTTACTGCCATGTTGATACGACTTGTTTGAATCATTTCACTGTTCATGGATTCCTCCAACATGAGATAAAGCGCCTCAGGCGCAGCGGATACCGCAACTATTCAATCGAGACACCCAAGCTGCATGTACGTCTGTTTAGCCGTAAGCGGAGCAGTCACGCTCCAACAGTCAAGACTTAAGACTCAGGCAACTCGTCAAATTCCAAAGGAAAATCGATATCGGGACAAGGCACACTTTGTTCGCGCATACTATCCTGATTCGCTGACCACTGTGAGTGCGCTTCCTCGGTAAAGATTCCATTGTCCAGAATCTTCATAAACTCATTGACCACGCGGTCAATCTCTTCCTCTGAGGTATCTTTACGAAACATTCCCCAGTTGAGACCCAAAAAGTTTGAGATACCCATCAAGGAATACGCAAGAACCTCAGTATCTATAATCGATACTTCACCCTCGCCAATGGCCGATTTCAAACCGTTGCTATACGCCTCGCAGAAGGTGATGTAGTAGTTATCAAACAATTGTCTGTCGATATACATTGACTCCCAAATAATGGGATAGATGTATTGATGCTCAAGAACAAACTTGAGCCAACACTTCAAACCAACGCGCTCTGCCTCGCGGCGCGTGGTGCAGCCCTTGATTGAAGTCGTGAGGTGCTGGCGAATCATACGACTAATACTGAGCAGAAGATACTTATAGAGTGAATACTTTCCATCAAAGTAGATATAAAACGTGCCAGTAGCCACACCTGCTTCATTGGTGATGTCGGTGATACCTGCGTTGTGGTAGCCCTTCTCGACAAACACTTTTAATGCAGCCTGAACGATACTATTGAGCGTTTTTTTGCCTCGTTCTGTTTGTGGCTCGCGAATAATGCTTTCCACCCTATGTCCTTCCTATAAACCCAGATACAAGCAGTTTTTCACATATTGTATACAAGTGTCTGAGTTTGCAAATCTAAATACCCTAGTATTCGTATGGGTTTACGTAGGTTTAAAAGTTTGAGGAGTTTTGCATCAGGAATACGTGAGCATATTTGTGTTCACGCTACCTCCATGCACGGTGCATGGTCTGAATCTGGCGATTCGGCCGGCCCCTCTGACCTCATGATAGGTCAAACAGAGGCCAGCCGAATCCCGAGGGGAAGGGAGCGCAGTTGTCTTTAAGCCCTAGACAATATGAAATTCCGTCTTGGTGTTGTTGAGAAAGCCAAGGGCGAGTGCGCAGAACAGCACGGGTTGCTCATACATTGAAGCATGACCACTCCCAGGAATTATTGCGTAGTGTGATGAGGGGATACCCGCAACAATTTTCTGCTGTTCTTCAATAGGAGTGAGATAGTCTTGCTGTGCGGAGACAACCAAAGTCGGAGCTGAGATCTCGGAGAGGCGATTGCTCACGTCATAGCCTGCGGCACTATTTGTGAGGCGCTCCATCGATCCCATAAAGTCTGGGTTGTTAAAGACAGTGCTGCAGAGGAGTTCTTTTCGATTTTCCATCCACTCGCGGTTTCCCTTATAAAACGCCGGAGAGTAGATGATGGGAATCGTTGTGTAGTAGTACGCCTCAGCATCGTCGAGGGCCTTATTCCAGCCGTCGCCAATGTCGCCCAACCACGGGCCAGTTGCAGCCGTTGTGTTAAAGAGCATGAGACGATCAATGAGTTCGGGATATTTCAGCACCAGCTGCAGTGCAACTTCGCCACCATAGGAAATGCCCAGCACAGAGACCTTCTCAAGTCCAAGCTCGGCAACAAGAGCAGCCACAACCTCAACCTGAATCTCTTGGGTGTAGACCTCTCCCACCATCTTGTCTGAACGACCTTGGTCGAGCAGATCGAGAAGGATGAGCTGGTTGTTTGCGCTAAAAGGCTCGACAAACTCACTCCAGCTAGCTGCTGACATCATAATGCCGTTCAGCACAACCAGCGGGCGACCTTCGCCATGAGTCTCAAAGTAGACGCTCTTTCCTTGGAAGTCGAATGTGGCCATGGTGCTATCTCCTTAGTAACAGCTTGTCGCTTACTTGCCGAGAATACCTACGCGTACCGCATCCTCATAGAGCTGCTCGCGGAACTTCGGGTGAGCAATCTCGATAAGGCGCTCAACGCGCTCGATGAGGTCGGTGCCTCGAAGCTCTGCTACGCCGTACTCGGTTACCACGCGGTCAACATCGTTGCGTGAAAGCGTGACAGCAGCACCGGGCATGAGCTGCGGAACAATCTTGGAAACCTCATGCTTCTCGCCATCCTCACCGCGAACCATAGCGGTTGAATAGAGTGCGATGATGGATTTGCCGTTCTTGGACATCTGGGCTCCAACAGCCGTATCAGACTGACCGCCCGTGCCCGAGAACTGGCGAGAGCCCAAAGACTCACTTGCACACTGACCGGTAAGGTCAACCTCAAGTGACGTGTTGATTGAGACCATATTGTCGTTTTGAGCAATGGTATAAGGGTCGTTTACCCATGCACCATCACGAATCTCAACCGAGGGATTGTAGTCCATAAACTCGTAGAGATCAGGCTCTCCCATTGCAAAGGTTGCAACCATCTTGCCGCGGTTGATCTGCTTCTTCCTACCCGTGATGACGCCCTTCTTGGCAAGTCTCACCATGCTCGTTGTCAGCATCTCGGTGTGAACGCCCAGGTCTTTTTTGTCCTCAAGCGCGTAGGCAACAGCATTTGGAATGCCACCAATACCAAGTTGGATACACGAGCCGTCCTCAACCATGGGAGCAATAAAGCTCGCAATCTTTTGGTCTTTCTCGGTAAAGGGGATGTCCGCAACGACTGGCGGCATGTAATCAACCTCAACGAAATAGTCCACGTCCTCGACGCGAACCTGAATGTCGCCGAAGGTGTAGGGCATATTGGGGTTGATCTCAAGAATAACGATATCGGCTTCCTCCATCATGCGCGTGGCATAGGTGTTATCCACCGACAGTGACACGTAACCGTGTTTGTCTGGCATTGTGGCAACACCAACGTAGATGTTCGGCTTCTTATGGAAGAGGCGCTTGGTGGCTGCTAGGTGCAGATGGTTTGGAATGTATGCCATATTGCCATTGGCGTGAGCCTTGCGCATTTGGGGAGCAAAGAACCATCCCGCGATGCGGAAATTGTCGGCATACTTCTCGTCATAGAGCTGAGAAGGGTGCGTCGGCAAGCAGTTTGAGATGATGACATCGCTTACGCCCTTCTCAAAGGCAGTGTGAAGCTGGCCCATAAAGGCTCCTGCCTCGCCAGCTCCAAGGCCGGTAACAATGACATCGCCCGACTTAACGAGGGCAACGGCTTCTTCGACCGTGATGACTTTTGATTTGTAATCCACGAATAACACCTCTTTTGTTCGTAGGTTGGTGCTTGGGAAAGTGGGGGCTGCTGCAGTACAGCAGCCCCCGGACAGGACTCACTCTTGCAGAAACTCAAGCAGCCTTACGGCGTGTTTTCTGCGAGGTGTGAGTAGCAAGGTAATTACTTCAACAGCTCGTCCATGGACTTGAGACCGTCAACGAGCTCCCAGCCCGTCTCCTCAGATGCATTAATCTTAGAAAGGTTCATGACCTGGGTGCCGGTACGGTTGCCGTTGGCGTAGTCAATGGTTCCGCCGAAGGGGTTCTGCAGAGGAGCCTCTTCGAGAGCCTTCATGTAGTTGGTCCAAGTGACATCCTCGCCAGAGTCGGCAAGGCGCTCGAGACCCTCGCAGAAGAAGGAAGCTGCAATCCAGCCAGTCTGAGCATAAGCGTTCATGGCGTACTCGTCGTCAATCCACTCCTGATAGAGCTTGAGGTTGTCGGCACGCTCGTCCTCATAGGAAACCCAGCCGTTGCCGTAGACGTCAAACTTGCCGTTGATGTCGGAAGCAACCTGCTCAGAGATTGCGGGAGAAACGTTAACGTAGGTGGTGATAGCAGGAACGGTCATGCCCTGAGCAGCCATTTCCTTCACGATGGTAGGCATGGTTGCCTGAATGGAAGCAACGACGACAAAGTCAACGCCTGCGTCCTTGATGGTGGTAACAGCAGCAGAGACGTCGGCGGCGCCTGCGGCAACCTGTGCCTCAACGTACTCAATGTTCAGCTCGTTGCACTTGGCGGTAGCACCGCTGAGCATGTCTTTGCCAGCGTCGTCAGAGGTGTAGATGATACCAATCTTCTTGGCGTCGAAGGTACCAACGCCACGGGCAACCATGATCTGGCCCTCAGTGGTGTAAATGGGCTGTACGGGGAAGATGTTGTAGCCATCGTCGTTGGTCTTTGCGCCCTCAGCATAGAGCTGACCAATACCGGTTGCGAAGTAGACCGAAGGAATGCCATAGGACTTGAGGTCATCAACGGTTGCAGAAACAACAGGAGTACCAAAGTGACCTACGATGGAGAAGACCTTCTCGTCCTCGACCATCTCCTGCAGGTAAGCCTTACCCTTTACGGGGTCAAACTCGTCGTCCTTGTGCAGGAAGGTAATCTTGCGACCATCGATGCCGCCACCGTCATTGATGTAGTCAAGGTATGCTTGGATACCAGCGTTGAACGGAACGCCAACGGGAGCATATGCACCAGAAACGGCTGCAGTGTTAGCAATTTTAATCTCAGTATCGGTAACGCCCTGGGTGCCGTCGTCGGCAGAAGAGGTGGTCTCGCTCGAAGAGGTGGTCTCGCTCGAAGCGGTGCTGGTCGATGCGCTTGCGCTTGCCTCGGTAGAACCAGAAGCAGAAGCAGAGCTCTCAGATGTCGAAGTGCTTGCGTTGTTTCCGCAGGCAGCCAATGCGATGACTACTGCGAAGAGGGCGAATAGGCCAAGAATCCTTTTCTTCATGTCTTTCTCCTCAATCCTTACGTGTGTTCTTACTTGCCGTACATAAATCGTGCTTCAAGATGCCTTGTGTGCTACTTACCTCCTTCTCCCCTAGTTCTCCTTCCCCTACTGTGTTCCGAGATACGCCTCTATCAGGCGCTCGTCTTTAATCAACTCAGATGCTGGACCGTGAATGTTAATCTCGCCCAGCTCGAGCACGTAGCCGTAGTCTGCAATCTTGAGCGTCTGCAGAGCGTTCTGCTCAACGATGACAACGGTTGTTCCCTCTTTTTTGATCTCCTCAATGATGTGGAAGATGCCCGTAACAATGAGGGGAGCCAAGCCAAGCGAGGGCTCGTCGAGCAGCAGTACGCGCGGGTTGCTCATCAGTGCGCGGGCAATTGCGAGCATCTGAAGCTCGCCACCAGAGAGCGTTCCTGCCTGCTGCTTGAAGCGCTCCTTGAGAATGGGAAAGTGACGATACACGCGCTCGTACGCTTGGTCAATGACCGCTTTGTCCTTGACGGTAAAGGCGCCAACCTTCAGGTTTTCTCCCACGGTGAGGTCGGGGAAAATCTGACGACCTTCAGGAGACTGGGCAATACCCAAGCGAGCAATCTTTTCTGGCTCCATGTTGGTGATGTCTTGGCCAAAGTAGCTAATCTTGCCACCAGCTGCAGGAACCAAACCAGATATTGTTTGCAGCGTAGAAGTTTTGCCTGCGCCGTTTGCGCCAAGAAGAGCAACAACGCTTCCCTCTTCTACATCAATGTGGATGTTTTTGACTGCTGAGATGGGGCCATAACGAACTGATAGGCCATCAATTACCAGTGCCTTTTCGCTCATTGTGCTGTCTCCTTCTCACCCAGATAGGCTTCCTGAACCTTCGGATCGTTTTGCATCTCCGAGGGGGTTCCGCATGCCAAATACTTGCCAAATGAAATTGCGCAGATGCGGTCACAAATGCTCATGACCAAGCGCATATCGTGCTCGACGAGCAGGATGGTGCAGTTGTACTTGTCGCGCACCTGATAGATGCTCTCTGCAAGCTGCTGAGTCTCGATGTCATTGAGACCAGCTGCCGGCTCGTCGAGAATGATGAGCTTGGGCTCACACATGAGCGTGCGCGCCATCTCAACCTTCTTACGAACGCCGTAGGGCTGTCCTCCAACAAGCTCACCAGCAAGCTCTTTGATGCCCATGAACTCGAGGACTTCCATCGCCTTTTCGCGCATTTCTGCTTCTTCGCGGCGAGCGCTGGGAAGGCGCAGGGCCTGTGCAAGACCACTTGACTTGAAGTCGATGTGAGCACCAATCAACACGTTATCGATAATGGGAAGCTCTTCGATAAGCTCGACGTTTTGGAAGGTGCGCACCAGACCCTTGCGGATAATGTTGTGCACGGGCTGACCTACAAGCTGCTCCACCTCGCCAGACTTGGTGCGGAAGAGCACCGAGCTGCCTTCGTTGGGACGATAGAACTGCGTGATGCAGTTGAAAACCGTGGTTTTGCCCGCTCCGTTGGGACCAATGAGACCAAAGATTTCCTTATCTTTGATGGAAAACGAGAGGTCATCGACAGCTTTGAGGCCACCAAAGTTGATTGACAGGTGATCAAGGCGCAGAATTTCGTCCTGCTCCATAGTAAGATCGTTACTCATTTGACGCCTCCGTTCCTTCAGTCGTAGCAGCTGCAACGGGTGTCTCGCCAGCGGCGTCTGCAGCAGTTGCGAGCGTTGCCGCAGAGCTATCGTTCTTCTTGAACTTATTGCCAATGGACGAGAACAGATTTACAACACCACCTGGGTAGAACAGCACCACCAAGATAATCAGCACACCAGAGAAGATGTATGACAAACCGTTGATGTCGCCGATAACTGGGATGTTCTTGAGCAAAAGGTCAGGCAGGGCGTAAACAATAACCGCACCAATGAAGGTTCCAAAGATGGAGCGCAGACCGCCGATAACCACGAGTGCCATGATGACGAGCGATACCGACAGGGTCCATGTCGAGGGGTATACAAAACGGATAAAGTGGACGTAGAGAGCACCTGCAAGTGAGGCATATGCCGTTGCAAGGGCAAATGCGATGAGGCGGTACTTGAGCAGTGAGACGCCCATTGCCTGTGCTGCAACTTGGCTTCCGCGCATGGCGTGAAGAGCACGACCAAGCTGGCCGTTTGCAAGGTTGTAGGTGAGAATCATAAGGAGCACGAGCACAACCACGAGCAAAATGTATGTCGTATTTTGATCGAGCTCGATGACACCAAACAAGGTTGGGAAATCTGCCTTCTTACCTGAGAAACCACCGGTGATGGGCTCAAGCTCGTCGAAGGTCTTGCGCAAGATCTCAGACACACACAGCGTGACAATGCCCAGATACAAACCTTCCATGCGAAGCGAGGCCAAGCCAATGAGAATGCCAAACGCCAGAGGAATCACGATGGCAAGCAGCATTCCGAGCTCCCACGGAAGACCAAGGTCTCCTGAGATGTAGGCGCTGATGTAGGCGCCCAGTCCCATGAAGCCTGCGGTACCCAGCGAGATGAGGCCCGAGTAGCCGAGCAAGAGGTTCAGACCAAGGCCTGCAATTGCGTAGATGATGGTTCCGCCGATAATGCCTACCCATGATGTCTTGATGATTCCCGTTGACACGAGCAAGGGAAGGGCCGCAAGGACAACACCAAAGATGATATAGCTGAGATAGGTCTTCGTTGATTTTGAGTTCATCTGTGCTACCTCCTATACCTTATTGGTCATGCGCTTGCCGATAAGACCAACCGGCCTGAACACGATGAAGATGATGACGAGGGCGTACAGAATCTGCGTGCCCCACACGGACGAGACATAGTAAGAAAGCAGGTTGGTTGCAATCGCGATGATATAGGCACCGATAACAGGGCCGTAGAAGGTTTGGAATCCACCCAACACGCAGGCGATAAAGGCGTTGACCTGTACGCTGTCCATGAGGTTTACGGTAACTGAGGTAGACGGTGCAATCATGACACCAGCGAGCGTGCCAAGCACGAGTGCGAGAGCCCAAGCAAACAGGGTGACCCACTTGGTGGGAACGCCCATGAGGCGAGCGGTCTTCTCGTTAGAAGCGGTGGTACGGATAGCAAGTCCGAGCTTGGTCTTCTGCAAGATGGTGAAGAGAGCCACCGTCAAGCCGATGCCCACCACAATGTTGAGCAAGCTGTTAAATGAGAGGTTAGCGCCTCCAATGGAAAGCTCGCCTGTCTCGATAACCTTAGGAAGGCGCATGGGGTCAACACCAAAGATCATCGGTGTCATACCCAAGAAGACCATCATCATGCCGAGGGTGATGATTTCTTTTCCGGTGCCAGTGACCTTCTTGGTGCGGCGAATGATGACAAAGTCGACCAAAAAGCCAATGGCGATTGCTGCCACGATGCCGATGAGGATTGAGAGTAGCAGTGGAAGCTGGAAGTTCTGGTTAAGTACCGTAACGATGTAGGCTCCAACCATGCCCATAACGCCTTGGGCAAAGTTAATCATGCGGTTCGTGCGGAACACGATGATGATACCGAGGGTAGCAAGTGCGTAGATAGCGCCTGTCTCAAGGCTTCGAAGAAGTACTTGAAGCAGCGTACTCATTACGCGTCACCCCATTTCACGATGCTGACAGCCCAGGTGTAGCCGATGCCTGCAGCAACCATAGCGATGACGGTTCCGTCGGTTACCTTACCCTCATCGAGAGCCAGCTTGAGCGAGAGAATTTGGTCGAGCTGTCCGATGTGGCCATAGTTCTCAAGGTAGATGCTCTGGTCTTCGGTCATGCCAAGCTCTTTGAGCATGCCGAGGTGTCCCGAGCGCTTCATGTGAAGGATATCGAGGTAGCCAAGGTCATCACGGGTAAGACCAGACTTGCGCAGCGCCTCGTCGATGCAGTGATACCAGTTGGGCATTGACTCACGGTTGAGCAAATCTTTCATCTTGGCGGAGTCCATAACGCGCAGCATGCCAAACTGGTCGATGTTGTCTTTGGTGACAGGCTCTGCAATACCGCCAACCTGAGAACCACAGGTGTGAACGATTGAGCCGTTGGCCATGAGCTGAGAGCCAAGGATGAGGTTCTTGTCGTAGTTCTTTCTCAAAATCATGGCAGCGCCGCCAGCACCCAAGTCAAACATGAACGAGACGCCACTGTCGGTGTAGTCAATGAAGTCGCAGTTGCGATATCCGCCAGCAATAAGAACTGTCTGGCAGTCGTCGCAGCCCATCATCATGTCTTTTGCAATTTGCATTGCAGAAACCGTGCTGCAGCAACGGTTCTGAATGTCGATTGCCCATGCGTTGTAAGCGCCAATGCGATCTTGGATGTAGCAAGCAGAGGTGGTAAGCGGGTGCTCTTTCCACTCTTCGCCCACGCAGAGAATGCCGTCAATCTCCATGGGGTCGATGCCCGTGTTCTTGAGGCAGTCGAGAGCTGCCAGAGCGCCCATCTCCTGGGTGCCGTCACAGGGCTGGTCGCTCGGGATGTACTTTTCACGGATGCCGAGCTTCTCGATGACTGCTTCTTCAGACCAAACACCACCGGTTGCCTCTGAAATCTCCTTAGCAGTCATCTTGGTTTCGGGCAAATAGAGCCCCAATCCAACAATTCCAACATTTGGTCTCTTGTCTTCGCTCATGACGCTCTTCTCCTTACCCTGTCGTGAAGTCCCCGGTGTCCTTTTTTGGACACTTCTTGGTGTCCTTCCTTACCTGAACGGTCGTTCACTTGAAACCTGATTCACATGAAACATGATTCATGTTTCAATTTTGAGGCGATAATATTTTGTACGATTCGATTTGTCAACAACTTTTTTTGAAAAGTCGGCAAAACGTAGCCGAATTGTCGGTGACGACTCCTAAATACTCAGGATTTACTGAGTATTTGTGAATTAAAAAACCCTCAGCCGCCTAAAGAACGTATGAGGGTCAGGGCATTATTTAATTCGATTCTTGATATATGGGAGACTCTGTACAGCCTCCGTTTTATGGGCGTCATACAGACGCCAGAATTTCCCTACTCCGCTGAGAGGAGGCCACGCAAAACTTGCTCAGGATTGGAGTCGTCATAGCGAGCAAGTGTTGTAATACGCTCGCGCGTTCGGAGCTCATGTACCTCGCCCTCGAGTTCGCGAATCTTCATACGTAGCTCGTCAATCTCGTCCTCGAGCTCGCGGGTGCGCTCACGCATGTCGATAATGCGCACCACACCCGCGAGATTGATACCTTCGTCGGTAAGGCGGTTGATGAGCTGGAGCCGCTCAATGTCTGATTGGCTATACAGACGCGTGTTTCCTCTACTTCGTCCAGGATTGATAAGCCCCTTTTGCTCGTACACACGCAGGGTTTGTGGATGCATGCCCGTGAGCTCAGCTGCAACGCTGATCATGTACAGCGGTTTGTCTTTGTCGTGTGCACTATGCGACATGCCCGTCCACATCCTTTCGATAGTCACGCGTATCAGAATCTCGCAAGGTCTCGAGTGCCTCTTTTTCTTTGGAAGACAGCTTCGTTGGAACTTTCACCTTCACGGTGACAAACATCGAGCCACGCGTGCCCGGCCGCTTGAGCCGAGGAACGCCATGGTCGCGCATGCGGAAGGTCTTACCGTCTTGCGTGCCTGCTGGCACCTTGAGCAAGATAGTTTTGCCATCAACCGTTGGCACTGAAAGCTCACAGCCAAGCGCCGCCTCGTAAACCGAGATGGGCATCTCAATGCGGATGTCAGCACCATCGCGTTTGAATAAGGGGTGATCGGCAACACGGGTTGTGATTACTAAGTCTCCCCGGGCGCCTCCTCCTCTGCCATATTCACCTTTGCCCCGATAACGGAGCTTTTTCCCATCGATAGCGCCGGCAGGAATCTTAACGGTGAGCTTGACCTCTTCGCCAGTTGACGGAATGCGATAGGTAATCAAACGAGAGCCACCTTTGAAGCCCTCTTCTGCAGTGACATCAACATCGATAGTGAGGTCCTGACCTTTTGCTGCTGACGTATAGCCTTGATTCGATCGGGGCTGTCCACCAAAGATGGACGAGAAATCAAAACCACCAAAGGCCCCTTCACCGTTCCTGATGCTCTCAAAGATGTCAGACCAGTCACCAGTACCGGTGTAGCTGTAGCCACCACGAGAAGCACCAGCACCTGCAGTGCCACCAAAGCCACCTGGGATGCCACCAAAAGACAACAGCGTGTCATATTCGCGGCGTTTTTTGTCATCAGAAAGCGTGTCGTATGCCTCGCTGACCTCTTTGAACTTGGCCTCGTCACCACCTGCATCGGGGTGGTACTTTTGTGCCAACTTGCGAAACGCCTTTTTAATTTCATCTTTCGAGGCGTCTTTCTTCACGCCAAGGATGTCGTAATAACTCTTCGTTGCGGTTGCCATGTGAAGTTACGCCTCCTTTCTTTTGTGCGTTACTCACTCGTCTGTAGGCATGCCATTGTTGGCATCTTCGCCCGTTGAGTCGGCTGCCGAAGCATCTTCTGCTACATCTGCCTGAGCCTCGCTGTCAGCTTCTTCTGGAGCCGGCCGCACGGGCCCTCCGTAAGTTACGGTAACCATTGCCTCGCGGATGACTTTGCCTCCCATGGAGTAGCCCGGCTGATACACCTCGCGAACCGTATCGGCAAATCCCTCGGTATCCTCAACCCTGCCAACCGCCTGATGCAGCAGCGGGTCAAAGGGCTCCCCCACAGGATTGATAACCTCGACTCCCTCACCCGCAAGCACGCCCACGAGCTTTGCTCGAACGGCATCCATGCCGTCAGCAAACTGCAGCAGCATCTCATTGCCAGCAGCGTTTTGACGAGAATGTGCGAGAGCTCGCTCCATGTCATCAATCACCGGAAGAATCTTGCTCACGAGACCCTCGTTTGCACGAACCTTCTCGGTTGCTCGTTCTTGAGCCGTGCGCTTGCGAAAGTTCTCCCAGTCCGCCTGAAGTCGCAGGTATTTTTCTTGCGCCTCGTCTGCCTGTGCGCGAGCCTCTATAGCTTCTTGCTGGGTTGTAGCAAGTTCGTTTGCCAGCTCATCAAGCTGGGTTTGACGCTTTTCGGCCTCTGCCTTGAAGTCTGCTTCTGCGGCCTGCTCGCCTGCTCTAATGGCGGCCTCTACCATGGCTTCTTCGTCCATAAGCTCAACTTCATCAGGCTCGAGAGCGGCGGTATCTTCTGAAGCTACATCGGGCATATCAACCGCATCAGCTGCTTCGCGTGCCGCTGTGTTTGCGTTGTCTTGCTCATTGTCCTCGGGCTCGAGGATAGCGTCATCGTCTGTTTGTACGGGCACTTTCATGTCCCCTCCTTCTAGCATATGCCCCGGGAGCGCGTATTCTCACGCCCCCGGGGCTCAGATGTCACTTCTGTGCGACCGATGGGCCGATCGACATGAACTCGTTAGCGACTACTCGTGGCTACTCGTCGTCGTCAACTACCTCATAGTCAGCATCAACAACATCGTCGTCAGCTGAAGGGGTACCCATGTTGGGGTCGACGCCCATACCTGCTGCGGCATTCTCGTCAGTCGTGGAGTAAACCACCTTTGCCAGCTCGTGGCCAACCTCTTGGAGGCGCTCGCCCGCTGCCTTAACGGCATCGATGTCACTGCCAGCAAGCGCGGTCTTTGCAGCCTCAACAGCATCGTTTGCCTGCTGCTTGAGCTCATCGGTCAGCTTGTCGCCCAAGTCCTTGACGGTCTGCTCGGTGGAGTAGGCAAGGCTGTCGGTTTGGTTACGAACCTCAATCTCGTCTTTCTTGGCGCGGTCTTCCTCAGCATGGCTCTCTGCGTCTTTGACCATACGATCGACTTCGTCATCAGAAAGAGCAGTAGAGCCAGAAATGGTAATCTGCTGCGACTTGCCAGTTGCCTTATCCTTGGCGGTAACCTTCACGATGCCGTTGGCGTCGATGTC
>JAFUCQ010000140.1 GCA_017459605.1 Atopobiaceae bacterium | reverse complement strand
TACCAGTTTTGTATCACGACTCGGAAGAAACTCACCAGTCGCACTATTGAAGACTCGATTCATGTGCATGAGGACATCTGGACGTTCGCTATCAACACGCTCCATAAGCTTTTTAATGCAGTCTCCGGTCATCAGGAAATCATCATTGTCAACAAAGGTTATATACTCGCCGGTCGCATGAGCAATGCCACTGTTTCTCGCAGCACTTGTTCCAGCATTTGGCTGGTGGATAACTATTACACGGCAATCATTTTCACTGTATTCATCACACATTTGCGGGGATGAATCTTGCGAGCCATCATCCACCAGAATAAGTTCAATATTTTGATAACTCTGAGACAAAATGCTATTCACACACTCATCGAGATACTGTTCTGCGTTATATACAGGCACAATGATGCTGAGCTGGATAGAAGTGTCTCGTTTGTTCTGTATTTCTGGTAGGTCTTGCTCCTGCATATTTACTCCTTATGTAATTACGGTGCCCTCGTGAGAAGTACCTGCCGTTTAGCACTGCGCATAAACAGCTTGTCTATCAACCCTACTTCTCTTCGATATGCTTGAACTTATGAACTAACTACATTTATCCCATCACCAAAGTCAAGAACAAGAGGTGTATGGGTGTGTCGCTTTTCAGGCTCTGGTAGCTTCATGTAATCGCCATAGTGCTCCCGCAGACAAACGTCGGGGTCCTGTGGCGCATAAAAATAAGCGCCTTCAAACTTGAGTTCTCGCGCAGGAAGAATTGCGTTGTCTGGCAGTCGAATGAGCTTCAGCCACGAGGGATTTGTCCAGTAGTTCCCTGGGTTACGTGTATTGATAGCCGTCTCATATTTTTGAAGCAAGGTGGCTGGCTTCCATGGGCGTGCAACACTTGCGTGAGCGAGCTTGAATAGTGTCCCATATACCTTAGCTGAGCCTCCTCTATCAACCCATGTTGGACGAGAAATGTGATGAAGATACGACAGTGATTGCCACATGACTGCTTTGCGATGTTGATTGCGAGCAGCGCGGTCGCCATTTTCGAGTCGTATAAAGGGAAACACATCTACAAAAATGCCCTGATTGCAGCCCGCTTGATAATTATCGCTGTCGATGAATCGAGTTCCATCCTTATATACTTTCGTCCAAAGAGCTGTCATACCGCTTGTATTATCGGCTCGATGCAGGCTCAGACCTTTAGGTAAGGCGTTCGGAGCAATCTCAATAAAACGAAAGTAGTCTTCGTATGGCATCGAGATATCCACATCATCGTCCCATGGAATAAACCCCTCATGACGCACGGCACCAAGTAGCGTGCCTCCATCGAGGAAATAGGTAAGGTTGTTGTCTCGACAAATCTGATCAATAGCTACGAGAATATCAAGAATGACAGCCTGCAAACGCTCCAAGACAGACTGCTCATATACGGCTGGTGTTTGCAATCCCTGTCCCCTCTCACCTGTTATTTAGCATCAGACACTACGGCTCGTTCTGACAATACAACACACCGCATGTCCTGCCTATCAAAAACTGCTATCGTGTCATTATTGTGCATGATAGCGTAAGGGCTCAATTCTCCCCTTTTCGGGTTTTGAGCCACAGAGGATGGCGGCTATAGCAGTGAAGGTTTTACTCATCATACCTGCTTACAATGAGGAAGAGTCAATCCTCGGCGTTGTTGACACCATACGTAGCAGCGGCTACGACTATATTGTTGTCAACGATGGCTCCACCGACAAGACCGCTGAGATATGTCAAGAGGCTGGTATTAACCTCATTAATCTCCCCCGCAATCTGGGGATTGGCGGAGCTGTCCAATTGGGACACCAATATGCTTTGCAAAATGGTTATGACATAGATATTCAGGTCGATGGTGACGGTCAACACGATATCAGCTATGTTCCTCAGCTCGTTCAAGGCATAGAAGACGGAGCTGACCTTGTTATTGGCTCTCGCTTTGTTGAACAGACTCAGGGCTTCACATCCACAGTAATGAGGCGCACAGGCATTACGTGGCTGCGTCTCTGTATCCAACTTATATCAGGACTTACCATTTACGATTCGACCTCTGGCTTTAGAGCATGTGGGAAGCGAGCCATCAGCCTTTTTGCGAGGACCTATCCCTACGACTACCCTGAGCCTGAATCCATTGTCAGGGCACATAGGGCTGGTCTTTCCATCAAGGAAGTTCCTGTTAGCATGCGTGAGCGCCAAGGAGGGGTTTCCTCGATTAGCCCCTTAAAGAGCATTTATTACATGGTTAAAGTCTCTCTTGCAGTTTTTATAGAGGGCTTTGGCAGTAGAAATGCGCGAAATAGGTGATTGCTATGTCTATAAAACTCAGAGTCCTGCTTATTATATTTTCTCTTGTCTTTTTTGCTGTAGTTGCTCGCTTGGTGCGTCATGGACGACTTCAGCTTAAATACTCATTGCTCTGGCTTGCCATAGGTCTTGCCTTTTTGTTATCTGCCATTTTCCCGGGTTCTGTCACCTTTCTAAAAGGACTACTCGGAATCGAGCTCGCTTCAAACTTTGTATTCTTTGCAGCTCTCGCAGGACTCTTCGCAGTGAGTCTTTCGCTTACCGTTATTGTGAGTTGGCAATCACGTGATATTCGCATGCTTATCCAGCAGATTGCTCTCTTGCAAAAAAAGTTGGAGCAAGAACAAGGGGAAGAACAAGAACAAGGAGCGCGAAGAACTCCACCACCCTCACACAATGACACTAACCCCACGAGCAACAATTAGTGCCTATTGAGCACCTCAGCCAAACCCATAAGCATCCGAGATCGAAGCGAAGGCAGCCAGTAATCTTTGCTCAATGCGATTCTGAATCTTCCTTTTATCGACTCACTATTGTCAACGAAAGCTTGGATGTGCTTTTGGTCTGAATCTCGCATCTCCTGCGAGTATTCAGCAAGGAACATTTTTGCCATATTTACCATTGGGTGTTGTGATGGTGTGAAAAGGTTTCTAAAGGATGCAACGGCGTCCTGAGTCGACGCAAAGCCCCTACTGTGACCGCCCACAGTGTTTGCGCCATGAAGACGCCGACGGGCATGAACGTGTGAATAATCACCGATAACGCTTCCGCAAAAACGTGCAACCATATGCACCCAAACATCATGATAGCGAGGCCAGCTAGTTGGCCGTTTGGATCTCAACAACATCAAGAGCGCTTTGTTAAAGACCATCGAACAGCCGTCCACCCAGTTTCTCAGCAACAAAGTGTAGGGTTTCTGCTCACATAGCTCAAAACCTGCAAGCTCTCGCCACTCGCCCTTATCGGAAAAGTTCACCATGTCTGAAAAATACAATGTGGGCTCGTCTGAGGAATGAGTGTTCTTGAGAGCACTTACAGCCGCCTTGAGCTTATTGGGCAACCAAACATCATCCTGATCTGAAAAAGCAAAATAATCACAGTCGAGAGCGATGTCCTCATAAACCATTTGCATAAAGTTCTCGCCCACACCTTTGCGGCGCTGGTTCTGTGTAGCAATAACGTTGCTGTACTTATTTGCGTATTCCTCACAAATCGCAAAGCTATCATCGGACGAGATATCATCACAAATACGCAGCGTAACGAGCACGTCTTCTTGACGCAAGATGCTTTCAATCTGCTCTGACAAGAACTCTTGGCCATTGTACGTTGCCATCATGACAAGCACGCGCGGTTTCTCTTGTTTATACAGTTCTTCCGCCATTGAGGATATCCGTCCTGCTTCTTCGCTCGTCTCATTCGGCTTGCACAATATGACGAGAATTAGTTCGTCATGATTATTACTGTAGCTATGTAGTTTAGAACAACAAATGATGCTGAGCTCAAGATTATGCAGAGAGATGCATCAAGTGCAATGGGGAAACGTGGTCGTTGCGGTCGAAAAGCAAGCAGCAAAAACGGCATTATTTGCAAAAAGTATCTGCCCTGCACTCCTTTGATAATTGTTTCTCCAGAAAAGGTGTAGCCAAACAACATGGCAGCCATAGTCGCAGAAACCACTAACACGCTCACAAGCACAAAAATCCCTCGTTGCACCATGCTTGGGTAGAGATTATCGTATGAATCCCCAAAAATCGTGAGAGCTAGGATGAGAACCAGCGGTATCCACATGTAGTGAGGAAGCGCGATTGATGCTTCCATGTTGCCGAGCAAAGATCCAACAGCAGACCCTACATAGAGCCCCATTGAAGAGATTAAGCTGTTGCCCATGATGTACACAAACTGCAGCGGATTATCTACGAAATCAATGAGTGAATAGAATGTTCCATACTCGTACTCATTGAGGTTTGCATTCCATCTGCGGTTTTGAGGAAGCCCGGTGGGACGCTCCAGATACTGCACCCCCGTTAGACTGTTGATTTGCGCTTGCCGCATGAGAAGCCCCACGGCGAACGGTAAGACTATGGCGCTTGCCTTAAATGCTATTTCGTGTGCCCGGGAAGTAAAACGCTTTTTTGGGATAAACAAGGCAAGCAATAGAAGTGCCGAATAAACCACCTTACAAGGAGCAAGCAAGGCGCCCACAAGAAACAGTCCTGCTCCCTCAGCTGCAGATAAATACGACTCTCGTGCACAGATTCTCATAATGAGTGCAAAGTAGAGAAAAGACAGTCCGATAATCGGTCCATCGTATGAGTATGACGCAAGCTGTTGAAGCGTTATTGGGAGCAGTGCGGTTGCCATCATTGGATTTTTTCCTATCGGAGTTATCTTGACGGCAGCAATTATGAGTATCGCACTATAAATGAGCGTAAATAGTCGTCCCAGATAGAATAAGGGTATTGGGCCAAGACCCACCGCTCGTGCCAAGATGATTCCTGCTGCAGCTGGAAGTCTTACTTGAGGTAGATCCGTGGATAGGTTAATTGCCCACTGCAAATCCTCGTACTTTGTTTCACCATGATTGTCCGTAACAAGTACGTTCTTTTCAACAAGAGCATCCCAGCGCACATCATCAACCGTACTTGGATTGAGCCTCCCGTTTATTATCTCTCCGCCCGATAGGCTCTCATCTTCCAGAAAAGCTAAATCAACCACGCGGATGTTATCAAGCTCTCTACCCGGGTAGACATAGTTGGCATAGGTATACGCATGCATGAAATGGTAACCCTCATCGGGCACGGTAGATATGGGGAAAAACAAGGCGTACACCGTTGCGGTTATAAGCATGACCGCAGGAAAGATAACTCCCTCAACTATGCGATGGTTGTTATTGCTTATAAGCGCTCCAAGTCCAGCCAATAGCGTGATAATCAGGCCGAGTCCAGCAATCATGAGGTTTCTAACATCACCTGTTTGCGCAAACGAGGCGATTCCAAAACCTAAAACAACGAGTGCGCATGCGATCGTAACGATGAGGTTGAGTTTTCTTTGACGGGATAAGCTGGTTTGGTCATGTTGGGGCACATCGCTTAGAGTCTCGTGTGCAAAATGCTTTGGAGAATTGCCTTCTCTGTTGATTAGATTTTCCATCATCACCACCCAGTGACAGGCGCTAAGACCTCATGCCCTTAATAAACCCTTGTAGTCGCTTTCTATTAACCCATAGGAAAGCTCCGTATGCAACTGTGCTTGTAAGAAAACCCAATGGTGCAGGAAGAAAAACCACCGACACCATGAACAAAACCGTAAGTACAATTTCCCCCCAAGATATGAGGTCTGGCTCTAGGCTCAATTCCCGTTCGACTATATGCTCCGAAACGAGACTTCTGCCTATAATCGCCACCACAACAGATCCAATCAAGAAGTGTATTGAATGCAGCAGTGTTGCCCCAATTATTACAAGTAAGGTACTTATGAGTGCTGTGGCTACATTTATGATGAGAAGGGTTTTTTCCATACGCTTGACCTTGAAAAAGGTTGTGCTGGCAATATTCATCTTGCTGTCGAATACGCATATTGGAATGAGATAGGCAAAAAAGATAAAGCTTTCTGCGTAGGCAGGCAGCCACATCCCCAAGAGCCAAACCATCGGATAGTAAAGCAGGTAGACGAGAGGAAAAACTAGGCCCATGAGCGTACGTGCACTACCGAAGAAGCTCCGTACCTCTGCATCAGTGCCTTGTCGCAGTGCTGGAAACAGCACCATACTCGCCGAAATAACAAATGCGAGAAAGAACGTTACCAAAGAGAGCGCCAGCGATAGCTGACTAAAAGTTTCAATTCCCCACTCAAAATCAATAATCAGCCGAGCAATGCCTAGGATTAACTGACTTGCTAGATTAGCAATCATGAGCTTTATTCCCACACGAATACTGGTGGCACAACTGCCCAGAGCTTCTTGTGGAGAAAAACGCCCCGCGCTGATAAAGTCTCGGACGTTCCAAAGACAGTACAAAAGCTGGGCGAGACTTGAAAAAAGATAAGACAACACGTACGGTCTGAAATCCGTCGTTCGTGTCACCAGCAAAACAGCAAGTGGCACTAAAAAGATAAGCCGCTCTAGTATGACGGAATACGATGATTTTTTTGTTTCATTCATCGCTTGCAGCACATACATGAGATAAGTTGCTGTATTTTTTATGACAAGAAATAGCCCCGTACATGCAATAACAAACTCACGCTCAGCGCCAAAGCCTCCACTGAGAGCAATGAAAACAATGACTGCTGCAAAGATTAGTTGATACGCTGCACCCGCTATAAACTGAGACTTGATACTCGCCTTATCAATCTTGTCTCGTGTTTGCCCTCCTGCAATGAGGTACACGCCGTCATTAAGCCCAAGATGAAAGAGTCCTACATAGCTGGAATAAAAGATAAACAGTTGCCAATATCCAAATTCAGCCACACCGAGTATTTTTGGAATAAGGAGCGACTGGATGACAGACAGAAACATTCCCACCCCTTGGGAGAGGAATGCGACAAGTGTATCGTTGATGATTGACTTCTTATCCATGTCCTTAATAATAGCGCGACGGCTTTACGTTAGCAGCGATACAAGCGCGACCATGGTGCTAAAACCACACGACAAAAGAATTGATCAAAACAAGTGTCCACAGAACGAGTTCAGCAGCATACGTTATCGCGGGCAACCAAGACAGCTCTGCTTTTCTCCCCACTCTCGTATTGAACACAATCAAAAACACGGCAGGCAACAGCGGCAGCAGGTAACGATACTGTACCCCTGATATGGTGTTTCTCCCGACATCGGTGAACGTGATGTAGAGCGCGAGGGCAATAAAAGCAAACGAGACAATAAACCCACAGGTACTCATAACTTTTATTGATGCTTGTGTATAGTTTTTATCTTCATCGCTTCTATCCATAAAAGAGATGCCTATAAGGAGCGTCGATGCGAACAGGGCGCATACCTCTGTCAGTGGTGCGAAGGTGGGGACAAGATAGGGAGAATAGTAAACAAGGTTCTCATCACTTGCTCCTAAACCAATGAGAGAAATAGCAGGGTTGAGCATGCCTGCTATGAGACTTCCAATGTTTCTCAACGTCTCAAGGGGATGTCCAACGATATAGGCAATCTGCCCAGATGCACTTACCATTTCTCCGCCACGCATATCTGAGCTTAGAACGCTTGCAAGAACTGTGCTGTCTGGTTTCAAACTCGAGAGGACAACAGCAGTCAAGATTCCAAGCACAGGAAGAGCAATCATGGTGCCTATCGCCATTCTCCAGCGTCGACAGTCTGTATTGCTGCTAAAACGCTTCTGAGGAACCATCAAAAAGACGAGAGCAAGTGGGAAGACAACCGCCTTCACAAGTGCTCCCAAAGTAAAGGGAACGAGAACTTTCCAGACATCTGTTGCACTTATTTCTCGCTCGCTCTGCATAAGTCCAACGAAGCTTGCAAAAGCAAGAGCAATAAGGGATATGTGCCATGGATCGTACGAGTAATTTGCAGCCAATAACAAAGAACTTGGAATCAAGCCCAACACAACCATAACGAGCTTTGAGCTTTTCATCTGACGTATTGCAAAAAAGAACATGATTGCATAGAAATACAGATTGGCAAGCCGTCCTAAAACAAAGCGCAAGCTTGGACCAAGCCCCAACAATCTGCCAATCCACAACCCAATAGCATTAGGAATAAGCCCAAGGTTGCGAGCCGATACATACACACCACCCAAGCGCTGTGGCCCACTGAGAACCTTGAGGCCCTCTATGACCTCAGCATCTTCAATAATCTGACGAGCTTTCTCATGAGCTTGTTCACTTTGATCTGCATGGGGATACGGAACTTCTCGCGCTCCTAGTTCTACAGAAACAAACTCAGTTCCCTCTTCCATTTCTAACCCTGTGAGCGCACCGATACCCGTGCCCGCCCATGTCATGATGCGATCTGCTCCTGTGTACTCCGCGTCTAAAACATAAGACATCGCTTGAGCGCAATTGAAATGCGTTTGACCATCAAAACTAATTTCTGCTGCTTGAGGCATGAGAAGGCACAGGGCTGTTCCAACAGGAAGCGCAATCGCTAAGTAACCCCACTCCACCCGCTTAAGGCAGAGTTTTCGATTTAACAAAATGAGAAGTGCTGGGACTGTAATAGCTGAGGCAACAATACTGAGACGAGAATCTGTTAAAAGCCCAGATCTACTGCTCACCAAAGCAATAATCTCACCAAACAGCATGCCCGCCACGAGCGCAAGCACAGATTTGCCTACAGCTCGCATGAATGGTTTGCTTTTCTCAGCACTCCATTGCCGCCATCGACCAGTGAGATCCTCTTTCGTTATTCCCGTGAGCTTCCAACTGGGAAAGAGTGCAAGCAAGAAAAAAACAAAGAGCCTCACCAGATTCCACTCTGACAAGTGCAAAGGAGACAGCGCTGGTGCCCCTGCGAGCGTACCAGCCTCAAGCAGCACTGCAACGATAAGGGCTACCAACAAACTTGCAAGTATTCCTAGAATACCCTGATGCCTATGGTTTTGGGCGACAGCGATATGGCGAGCCACAAGACACCTTAGCGTCCTGAATACATGCGCTCGTAGTAATCTTGGTAGGCGCCGCTTGTGACATGCTCCATCCACTCGCTGTGAGCAAGATACCACTCTATGGTGCGCACGATGCCATCCTCAAAGCGGGTCTCAGGCTCCCAGCCAAGCTCGTCGCGAATCTTGTCGGGAGCAATGCCATAACGGCGGTCGTGTCCCGCACGGTCGGTCACGTAAGTGATAAGGCGTTCATCAATTGCCTCATCTCCCACAGCGCGCGATACCTCTTCGACAATCTTTTTGACAATAAACACGTTGTTGCGCTCGTTATGACCACCAACGTTGTATACCTCGCCCACACGACCGCGCGAGATCACCGCATCAATAGCCTTGCAGTGATCCTCAACAAAGAGCCAATCGCGCACGTTGAGTCCATCGCCATATACGGGAAGCGCCTTGTGAGCCAGTGCATTGTTAATCATGAGCGGGATGAGCTTCTCAGGGAACTGGAACGGACCGTAGTTATTTGAGCAGCGTGTCACGTTGATGGGCAAGCCATAGGTGTCTCCGTAAGCAAGCACAAAGAAGTCTGCACTGGCCTTTGATGCCGAGTAGGGCGAGTGCGGAGACAGCGGCGTTGTCTCGCGGAAGAAGTCTGCCGTAGCTGGGTCTGCAGGAGAGCCATCAGCATTGGAAGGACCAATCTCAAGCGTTCCATAGACTTCATCGGTCGAGACCTGCAAAAAGCGGTGCTCGCCAAATCCACCACTACCATCGTCCTGTGCCCACGCGGCTCGAGCACTATCGAGCAAAGTCACGGTACCCATAACATTGGTCGACGCAAAGGCGCCTGGATCTGTAATAGAGCGGTCTACGTGACTTTCTGCAGCAAAGTTCACCACGTAATCAGGATTGTATTGAGCAAAGAGAGCTTCCATCGCCGCTCGATCGCGGATGTCTGCCTGCACAAAGATGTGGCGCTCGTTGCCCTCGAGCTCCGACAAGTTTTCGAGGTTGCCTGCATAGGTGAGCGCATCTACGTTCACAATACGAATATCGTCATGCTCTTTCAACATGTAGAGAACAAAGTTACTACCGATGAAACCCGCTCCACCGGTCACGAGATAGGTCTTCATGTTGCTCCTTAGTGCGCCTCCATATTGGAAGCAATAGTGGCTGGTCTGTCATAGTGTAGCGAATATATCCATTCAAACGCAGGATTCACCAAGACCGCACCAAGTGATGAAGACCAGAAGAAGAGGTCTATCCGTTATTCTCCGTTATTCTCCGTTATTCTCCGTTATTCTCCGTTATTCTCCGTTATTCTCCGTTATTCTCCGTTATTCTCCGTTATTCTCCGTTATATATCCATGTCTGCGGCGCATCTATTGCATCTTTGCGGCAAAGTACTTATCGATTTCTCTTTCAACAAGCAATTCCTGCGACCTTCGATAACGAACAATCTCGTCGTTATCGGTACTCATTGTCTCATCAACATCATGGAATGTTGTAAGCAGTGGCGCCTCATCATCCTTGTCCAAAAAGAGCGATCCACCCAAAAAGTAATTGGGCACGCTTATATCAAGATAGTCGAGCAGCGTGGGAGCAAAGCAAAGTGAATTTCTTCCCTCAACATCAATGGCCTGAGGCTCGATGCCTTTGTGCCACAACATCAGCGGAATCTCATCGATTGCCCCATGTATGCGCTTGTAATCAGGAAACGCCTCTTGATAGTAGTAGTCGCTGTAGCTTGCGTGGTCGGTTGTAAAGACCACAAGCGTGTCATCAAGCAGCTTGTTTTGCTCGAGCTTGTCAAAAAACTCAGCAAACCACCAGTCGGTGTCAAAGAACTTGTTGAGCTCATCGCTTCTGCCTGTTTTGAACTGCTTGTTAGGAGAACCCAACGAGGCGTGCGTACCAAAGGTGTAGATGGATGCAAAATACGGACGATGCGCTGAAGCCAGCTCTTTAACGGTGTCAAAGAGAAGCTCATAGCCCTCGCGGTCGCTCATGGACTGCGTCTCGCCCTCGTAGTTAGGCCCCGGCTCTCCCACCACGCTGTCAAAGCCAAGCTCTTCAAGATAGTTGCTGAACTCGGGATTGTTAGGCTCCGTATTGATAAAGGCCGTTTGATATCCCAAATCTGAGAATATCGACTGTATCGAGATAAGCCCATTGGCGTCGTAGTTATCCTGCTGATAGCCTGAGAATAGCTGCCCCTGCAGTCCTCGATAGGTTGCAAATGTGTGGTTGTAATAGTTGGTAAAGCGCAGTGACTTCTCTTGGAACTCAGCAAGGTTTGGCGTAATGTTCCGTCCGTCATCAATGATGTGCTGAGAGAGGCCCTCAGCAAAAATGACAATCACATTGGGGGTGCTGGAGAGCGTCTGAGGTCGAGAAACTTCTCCACGAATCTCTTCTTTGTAGAAATCTGAGCGTACATCACCCGCCTCAAGCACTGCCTGCGCTCGTTGCACATTTGAGTAATGGCGCATTCCGATGCGGACATACGCATAGAGCGGTGAGTAGCTATCAGATAAGAACAGACCAACTCCAAGCGCAGTTATGTAGCATGCCGAGAAAACCACAAGGCTTATCCGTGTATCGAGATGTAGCTTAGCAACCGGCAGCACAGAGATAACTATTACCGCGATTATGGCGAGAATATAGACGATAGCTTTTCCTGATAGATCCTCAACCGAGTCTAAATTGTCCAACATAATGAGAGACAGATACGAGTTAGCGAAAAACAACAACGCCATCTGGACGTTGTACAGAAACATCAGGATGTCATTGATAACAAGCGCAGGTATCCGCTTCCAAGCAATGAGGATTTCTGTCAAAAAGATAATCGCCCAGAGTTCAAGCATCGATGCCAGCAAATGCTGCCAGCTTTTCATATGAAATGCTGCAGTCAGTCCAAGCACGAGAGCGATGCTGTACTTCACAAACGTGAGAATGAACGCAAGTCCATCCGAGTCAATCTTGAACTTTGTTGCCAGCTTCTCAAGCATAGGGTTCTCACAGTGTTGTAGTTGCCATAAACTCGTCGAGAGCAACGTCCCATGAGGGCATGTGGTCGCCAATGGTATCACGCAGGTGTTTATTGTCGAGGATTGACCACGCGGGTCGCGGAGCTGCCGTTGGATTTTGCTGGGAGTATTCCTCAGTTGTCACCGGAACAACCTCGCAGCTCAGCCCTGCGTTTGCCATAATGCGCCGAGCAAAGACATCCCACGTAGTAGCCCCGTTTGCTGTGCAGTGATAGATACCGTAGCCCTGCGTGTTAAGCAATGCCAGAATCTCCCACGCAAGATCGCCCGCAAAGGTGGGAGATCCATGCTGGTCGCACACAACGGTGATACGATCGTGGCTCTTGCCAAGGTTCACCATGGTACGAACGAAGTTCTTACCTTCGGTTCCGTAGAGCCACGCGGTTCTCACGATAAAGTACTTGGGACAAAGCTCGGCGACTGCTTGCTCGCCTGCAAGCTTTGTTGCGCCGTAAGCAGTGTTGGGAGCACAGGCGGCGTCTTCAGCTTGCGGCATGGGGTCGTCTCCTGCTAACACATAATCGGTGGAGACGTGCACGAGTACAGCGTCAATAGCAGCTGCAGCACGAGCCAGATTGGCGGGCGCCTCGGCATTCAAGCGTTGAGCAAACTCGTGATTTGTCTCGCAACCATCAACGTTTGTGGCTGCAGCGCAGTTAACAATGGCATCAAAGCCTCCGGCACTCACAAAGTCCATGACAGCCTGAGTATCGGTGATATCAAGCTCATCAACATCAGTTGCAACAACATCACAGTCTGCCCACGAGCCGTCAATGGGGCCAATGGGTGCATGCCCTGCCGCAAGAATCGTCTGCAACTCTCTGCCAAGCTGACCGTTGGCTCCTGTAATGAGTAGTTTCTTCATACTCATGTGCTACACCCCTTCAAGCGAATAATGGGAGTTCTCGACCCTAAAATTCTTGTTGTAATAGGGGTCACCATAAATTAACTCATGACCCCAACGCTCGTAGTAATTACCCTGCTCCCGAAACATCAGGGCTGCCTCAGCATCAGGATTTGAACCTGCACGAGACACCGATTCGTAGTGAATGAGCTGTGTATACGTTTGAAGCACCACATCATAGCCGGCTTTGCGGACACGCATGCAATAATCGATATCGTTGTAGTTCACAGCAAAGCGCTCCTCATCAAGACCACCTACCTGCTCAAAGACATCTCGACGAACGAGAAGACAGGCTCCCGTAACTGCGCTCATTTGATGAGGCAGTAGATAGTTCTCATAGTAGCCGTGATAATCCTTTGGAGCAAAAACACCAATCGCTGCAGGACCGAGACCCCGCCCAACGTGTACGCCACAGTGCTGAATGGTTCCGTCTGGATACACAAGCTTTGCTCCAACCGCTCCAACGCGCTTTTCTTGGGCGATACCAACCATGTTCTCAAGCCAGTCGGCTGTTATAAGTTCCATGTCATTGTTGAGCATGAGAAGATATTCGCCTTGAGCTGCTGCAAAGCCATCATTGATGAGCTTCGAGAAATTAAAGCCGTTGGGCTTACTCACAACCACCCGAATGCGACTGTCACGCGCTTGAAGTCGCTCATAGAGAGCAAATGTTTCTTCTGCAACCGAGTTGTTCTCTACAATGACAATCTCATAGGCTGGCCACGTGGTTTTTTCTGTAATTGAGTTGATGCAGCGTTCAAGCATGTTGGCTGCATCTTTGTTGGGAATAACAAGCGACACAAGCGGGTGCTCGTCAAAGTGATAGTGCAGCTTAGTACGGTCAGCCACGATGTGTTCAAACGAAACATCCGCGCTCACCCCAACTCGCGCAAGGTGGTTCTTGACAGCAAGCAGCTGTGCGTCAAGGGCATACGACTTTTGAGCTGTGCCCTCATCACCTGCAGTAGAGCCTGCATGCATGCGCCAGTGATACAAAATTCGATCAATGTGACACACGCGCCGTGCCTGCTCACCCACCAAAAAGGTCATGTTGTGGTCTTGAGCACCGTCAAACTCTGCACCCGGCAGCTCATCAAATCCATCCACAATACTCTTGCGCACACACAACATGTGGCAGACGTAGTTCTCCGAGCGCAGGAGGTCGATGTCCCAATCAGGCTTGAAAAACGGTCCAATATACGCGCCGTCTCGCAAGTGATCCTCATCGCAATAGAGCAAATCGCAGTCAGGATTATCTGATACTGCCTTTGCATACCAGTAGAGAATATCTGGCTCAAGCGTATCGTCGTGATCAAAAAAGGCGATAAAGTCACCCGTTGCCGCACGGATTCCAGCATTGGTGTTTTCGGTAATCCCGTAATTCTTATCGAGCTTGATATGACGAATACGCTGGTCTTGTTCACAATAACGCTCGACTTCTGCGGCAAGCGCACCGTCTTCTGGGCTTGCGTTTATCAACAAGAGCTCAAATTCTGGATAGCTCTGTGCACATACCGAATCTGCCATCTCGCGGAAAAAATCGAGGGGCGTCTTGTACAAAGGAACGATTATCGAAAAGCGCGGACGTACAGCAAATGATTGCTGTGCTTGACGCTGAAACGCAAGGAGGCTTCGGTTGGCACGCCTGCGCTCAAACCATTCTGCGTAATCGGGGTCTGCGTCGGCCGAAAGCGACATCTGTGTCCAGTTGCCCTTGATTCTTCCTGCCGTCTCAACATCAACGGAGGCAAAGCCTTCTGCCAGCTCACTTTCGGTCATGCTTACACAGACAATGAATGCCTCAACAGGGGCGGGCAAGCGAAATGAGAGGTCAATAACCCGATTGTACTCATGGGGGCATGAGGTGTTTTCAAAGCGATTGTCTCCAAGACTTACCCAGTCTGTAGTGATGTGCGAGCCATCAACGCCCATAACGGTGATATGGGGCATGGCGTGCTCGCGGTCCGTGCTCACAGGAAACATAATGATGCGTCCGCGAACAATGTTTTCTGAACCATCAGCAATGATAAGGTCTGTTATAAAGCGAATCTCGCAGTAAGAAATGTCGAGCAGATTGAGACGGCGTGCCTCAGCATTGGTTTTGCCTGCCTTGGGTTTTTTGGTCTGAGGAGCTACATGCTCAGATACTGTCACTGATGTGCCAGAGACACTCGTTGCCGTAAGTTCACACACAAGCGGCACCATCATATCGGGCACAACAACCACTAACTCGCCATCTGCAACTATAGAGCGGGAAGGAGCCTTTCCGCCTGCAGATGTGCGAGCAGACAGCACAAGCGTCTCGGGCTTGAGTGGCTCGGTCAAACGAAAAAGAAGGTACGTTTTTCCCTCATCGCGAACTGTGCTGATTGCTTGCAATGAATTGCTTTGTTGTGCTGTTGAATGCGGAGATAGCGAGTTATTTCTCGAGGCCATAGTATCCATCCTGTTCAAAGAAGGGACTGTAATAGGGGTCCGGTCTGAGCATGCGCTGAGCCCATACACTCTTCAGAATGTTGTGCTGGCCAACGTTCTCATAGGTTGTTGCTAAAGCATCAGCAGAGAGCTGACGTCTCCCTTGGCGCTCAATGGCACAGACGCTTGGGTCAACCACAACCGACAATCCCTGTTCTCTTACACGCAGACCCGCATCAATTCCCCATCGCAAAAAGTCGAGTTTGGCGGGTGCCTTTGCCAGCGCCTGTTTTAGTACGTCTCGCTGAGCAAGCATCACGACACCCTCAACCGTAGAGACTGAGTGCACCAAAACATTGCGTGCACGAACAGCGATTGCCGTGCGCGGCCACAGGTAGTGTCCTTGGAAGATTCGCCACGGTCGTACCACGAGACCCGAATGGCTCATAGTTCCATCGGGATACACCACAAGGGGCGCTACCATGCCAACATCGTTTCGCGAACAAAGCCCCACGAGCTGCCTCAGAGCGTCGCGGCTTTCAAACGAAACATCCGAGCGCATGAGCAGCACGTATTCTGTAGGAGCTGCCTCAACAAACGCCTTGATTTCATCAATGCAGGCAGGGTCATTCTCTGCGTGCGTACTTACGGACACGCGCTCAAACGGATAATCGAGCTGCTCGCCCAAACGTTCGGCAAAGCCTTCTGCACCAGTATTGTCTTCGGCACGCATCGCCAAAACACTGACACTCGGATGTTCCGCAACACGATAACTCGGGTTAAAGCAGTGCGGAGCTCCGGGCACCTCTGCAACATCCACATCCATTCCAAGTCGCTCAAAGTGCCGCTCAATGGCAAGCTTACCTGCATCATATGATTCTTGCTTGACATCAGTTCTTCCTGCGGTTGAGGCGGCGTGAATGCGCCAGTGATACATCACCCGCTTGATATGCTCCACGTGACGCGCATGTTCACCCACCGCGAGCGTGAGTGAATGATCTTGGGCACCATCGAGCGCTGCATCGGGACGATCCAGCTGATCAAAGACTGACCGCCTGACACAGAGCATATGGCACACGTAATTGTTTGTTTCTTCGAGAATAGGGTCCCAATCAGGCTTGAAGAAGGGATAGGTGTAGCGCCCATCTTCGAGCTTGTCTTCATCACAGTAGAGCATGTCTGTATCAAGGTGCTCAGAAATTGCATGCGCATAGTGAAAGAGTAAGTCTGGCTCAAGAACATCGTCGTGATCAAAGAAGCAGAGGAAATCACCTGATGCAACATCAATACCCGCATTGGTGTTCTCGGTAATGCCGAGGTTCTTTTCAAGGTCAGCAACACGAACACGCTCATCTGCCGCGCGATACTTTTCTACCTCGCGGGCAAGCTCTTCATCGTGTGGCGTTGAGTTAACCAAGATGAGCTCAAACTTGGAATAGCTCTGGGCAAGCACGGAATCTGCCATCTCGCAAAAGAACTCAATGGGTGTGTGGTAGAGCGGCACAATAACCGAGAAAAGCGGCTGCTCGGTCATGCGAGACTGTATCAACTTTTGCTGTTCGAGCTCTAGGTGGGTTACGCGTCGACCTTCAAACCACTCTTGGTAGCGAGGGTCATCCTCTGCAGCAAAAACCGTTTCACCCCAGCGATGGCGCAAGTCAGCTACATCCCATGACTGAATGCAGAGAAAACCCTGTGGTGTTTGCTGATCTTTGCCGCGAACCTGAGCTACCAGCACATCAAGATCCATAGGAATGCGTGCAGACAGGCGAACGCGCCGGTAGGTAACACCAGGCATATCGGGCATGTCGCCGATGTACTCGCCTATCGAACACGCCTGCTCTGAAACGCGCTGTCCTTGTTGGTCATACACCTCAAGCGTCAGGTCGTCGCTTACGTTCATATCATCTTGCAGGACGTAGGTACAACTGCATTGGTAGATATGGTAGGGACCACCGGTTGTAGTAATGATGAGGTTATCGAGGATAGATGCCTCATCGAGGGCGGGGTGGCGATCGCAATTTCGAATGGCATCAACCGTTGCTGTATGTATGGCGCTGTTGAACTTAGACATGACCCGCGCTAAGCGGTGGTCTATTCTGCGTTCTGCTCGTGCCAGCTCATGGCCATCTGCGTCGTGTACAAACACGCTGGCATACTGCTCTGTTGCGATAATCGGAAGCACAAGCACAGCCTGACCCGTGCCAAGAACCACCACACGAGAAGGCACGGTTCCTGCATGAGGCACCACCGATGAACTCGACCATACAAGCTCGCTGGCTGGTTTGTCTCCCTCATACTCGAGCAGACAATAAATCTTTCCGTCCCCTCGGCAGATTATGCCAAACGAGAGAGATGTTTTAGCAGACGAAGTCGGCATCGGGCACCATCCTCATAGGTGAATCATGTCCTTGTGTCACGACATGTACTAACTCGATAATTCCAAAGTCATTATAGAAGTGTCATACGAGCCCCGTCCTCAGAGGCGGCTTAAACCATCACTCCTAAACAAGCTTCCAGTATGCCCGCCTTGAATGAACATCAGCGTCCATACTTTTCTGTGAGGTCTCTCAGGCGCTCAAATGCCGCAGGGTCGAGCTGCTTGTCTGCAAGCTGCCAGCTCCAGTTGCCACCTGCAACACCGGGAGTGTTCATGCGCGCCTCAGAGCCCAAGCCCAACACATCTTGTACCGCAAACATCGCAAGAATGGCGGGGCTTGCCATGGTTTTTTCCATCAGATCGCATGCAAGATTATCTGCACCATCTTCTCCAAAGCGCTCAGCACACCAGCCCCGAAGCGTTGTTGTGTCGTGCGTGGAGCTATAGGCAATCCGAGCAGATCCTGGGCGGTAGTAGTCTCGAACATCGTTGTCTGCAAACTGAATAACATCCATACCCGCACAACACACAGAGCTCAACAGTGCTCGTACCGGCGAAGTAATGATTCCTAAGTCCTCAGCAATAACAGGAAGTGGTCCCAAGCGCTCAAACAGACGCTGGAAAAGCTTCATACCGGGGCCTGGCAGCCAGCGACCCTCCTGCGCTCCTTTCTCCTGAGGAATCGAATAATACTGGTCAAAGCCAACAAAGTGGTCGAGTCGTACATGGTCATAGAGCTCTGCCATGCGAGACAACCTCAACTCCCACCACTGATAGCCCTGCTCTTCCATGACATCCCACGCATAGATGGGATTTCCCCAGAGCTGACCTTCTGGTGCAAATTGGTCGGGCGGCGCTCCTGCCCGCTCGTGCGGATAACCCGCTTCGTCAAGCTGGAAAAGCTCAGGGTGACTCCAAGCATCTGCCGAGTTATGAGAAACATATATAGGCATATCACCAATAATGCGAATCTCATGCTCGTGTGCATAGCTTTTGAGTGCCAGCCAGCTCTGCTCAAACTGCCACTGTGCCCACTGATAAAAACTCACTGCATCTCTGAGCTCTGCTCGTTGGGCAAGCTGGGGAGAATAGCTTCGGTAGGGCTCTTCCCATTGCTGCCAATCCTTGTCTCCAACCACATTGCGAATTGCCATAAACAGAGCGTAGGGCAACAGCCACGACTCGTTCTTCTCTCGGTAGAAAGTGAAGTCGGGGTTGCTATGAATCTCATTGCTGCCGAGTGCATCAAACTGAGAGCGCAGGGCGTGGACTCCGCCTTCAAGCAACTCAAGATTGCCTGCAAAAGCAGAGGGACCCGCATACGGCGAGCCATAGGAGTCACATGGACTCACGGGAAGTACCTGCCAGTAGCGCTGTTGCGCTTCTGCAAGCATATCCACAAAGTCATACGCCGCTTTGCCTATCACACCACGCCCGCCTTCATGTGGCAGTGAGGTGATGTGACAGAGCACCCCGCTTCCTCGCTGCAGCTCCTTGGCGAGACGAACATGAGGATGATAATGAACGAGTGCAGACCCCAAAGGTCTGAGACTCACACGTACGGTGTTGCCTTCAATGTAGAGCTCTTGCCCTTCAACAAGCTCAGTTGCCTCTTCTTCGAGCTTTGGCAGATTAAGCTCATAGCTTTCTGTTAGGCTGCGGTTGATGAGCGTGATGCACGACTGGCGCCCATCAGGCGATGTGCGCACACATGCCCACACATCATCGATGTTGCTGTCATACATCTCGAAGCTTCCATCGCACAAGAAAGGTAGTTCTCGGCGCAAGGCAATCGCATTTCGATAGATGTCATATGCACCAGCATCCACCTGATAGAGCTTCTCTTCAGAGGTCTGCGGTCTGTCAAAACCCTCCAACCCCAGCTCATCACCTGCGTAAATGCACGGAATGCCGGGAAGTGTCATCTGCATGAGCGTGAGCAACCACAGGCGTGCCTTAGCGCGACCACGCTCCTCATCGCTGAGGCGATAGTGGGCAATCTCATCGACCGACAGCGTCTCAGGATAAGCATGTGTCCCTAAACGAGTCATCAGATGTGGAAGCTCGTCTGTCCCAAAGCAATTGAGCGCAGAGAGAAGATCGGCTGAGTCACAGCGGTTCTCATCCCAAGCCAGCAAAGCTTCTGACACTTCTCGAGAAGACAGCTGACCTGCAACAAAGGCAGGCAGAGCCTGAGCAAGATAGGCGCTAAAAGCGTTGTATATCATGCTGTCAATCGGAGGTACTTCAAGCGAGAGGCGATATTCGCTTGCATCACGAGCAAGTTGCTCAAACTGATTCTCAGAAGCATCCTGATTGTGCTCACCGCTGCACACGAGCTGCTTGATGCCCAGTTCATGCACCTTGCACAGCTGCTCTGTGCTCATGCCATCAACATCACAAGCCACGAGATAAGCAACTTCTTGTCGCTTATCTGATCTGTTGGGTGATTCTTGTCCAGCCTTATCCAATGAGTCGAGCGCTGGATAGACCGTCAGTTGAAACGATGTTTCAAACTCACGTGTCAGTACACCTTCTCCACCAACGGCTCCATGCCGTGAGCCGTAATAGCTCTGCTGCTTGTTGCCATGTTCTATGACAAAGCTGTACCAATAAACGCCAGCCTTCTCAGATTCAAACGTTGTCTCAAAGCGCACGAAACCCTCAAAATCGTGGCGCTCCATAGGGTAAAGGCGTTCGCCTGAGCTTTCTTCCCAAACTCGACAGCGAAGCTGAACCTGCGTTTCATCGTAGATGTCTATTGCAAGACGTACGGCGCTGCCCTGAAGGACGGCGCCGTACGGATTGCGATAGTTGGCATCTCGTGAGTTGTGATATGCCCTCACAAAGCCCCCTTATAAGTTGTTATTCTGTGCCTTCCTCAGCTTTTGAGTAGGGCTTTTTTGTAGCAGACTTTTTCGTCGTAGCCTTTTTAGCTGTGCTTTTCTTTGCTGTCGCCTTTTTGGCTGCTGTCTTCTTGGCAGCAGTCTTCTTCTCAGCCGCTTGTGTCTCATCAGCTTTTGCGGCTGCCGCCTTTTTTGGAGCGGCTTTCTTGGTGGCCGATTTTTTCGCGGCTGGCTTTTTTGCCGCAGTTTTGACGGCTTCTGCCTTTTTAGCCTCAGCCTCTTTCGCTGCTGACTTCTTGGCAGCTACCTTCTCCGCAGCTACCTTTTCAGCATCTTCTACCAAACCCCAGTAGAGCTCCACGTACTCTTGTGCTGCCTTGCTCCAGCTAAAGTCAGCTTCCATGGCTTGGCGCTGCAAACGCTCCCAATCTTGAGTGTTGTTCCAGAACACATCTGCCGCGCTCAGCAGGATGTCTTTCATCTCCGTTGCATTGAAGTTACGAAAACCAAAGCCCGTGCCCTCGCCCGTGTACTTGTTGTACGGAATGACTGAGTCGCGAAGACCGCCTGTCTCGCGCACTACAGGCAGTGTTCCGTAGCGCATAGAAATCATCTGCGACAGGCCACACGGCTCAAACAACGACGGCATCAAAAAGAGGTCAGCACCTGCATACATGCGGTGCGACAACGCATTATCAAAATCAATACGAGCAGCAACTTTGCCCGGGTACTTCCACGCAAAGTAGTTAAGCGAATCCTCAAAGGTTTTGTCGCCCGTACCAAGAATTGCAATTTGAACACCGCGTCCCACCATCTCATCCATGGCATAGTTAATGAGGTCCATGCCTTTTTGCTTGGTGAGACGACCAACCATAACAACGAGCGGCTTGAGCGGGTCAACTGTAAGTCCCAGCTCTTCTTGTAGCTGAGCTTTGCAGACAGCCTTACCGCTCATGTCAGCCATGCTGTAGTTCTGAGCAATCATGGGGTCTGTCTCGGGGTTCCACTCATCCACGTCAATGCCGTTCAAGATGCCGTGAAGGTCATCTCGGCGCTCGCGGAAAAGACCATCGAGACGCTCGCCAAAGAAGGGGTCTTGAATCTCATCAGCATAGCTCGGGCTGACCGTTGTCAGCACATCTGCATAGTAGGAGCCACCCTTCATGTAGTTAATGGTATCCGAAGCGCTCGTAAGCTTCATGCCAGCGTCGCTAGAGTCCTCAAATCCACAGATGTCATGCATCACAAACGAAGAATACTCGCCTTGGAACTTGAGGTTATGAATGGTATAGACCGTTCTCACGTTCTCGTAAAGCGGGTCGTCGGCATACGACTCTTTCAAAAACACAGGTGCCAGCGCTGTTTGCCAGTCGTTCAGATGCAAAATATCGCACTTGAAATCAGGTAGACGTCTCACGGCCTCGGTTACTGCCTTTGCAAAGAAAGCAAAGCGCTCGCCATCGTCAAAGTAGCTATAGGCGCGGTCGCGCTTGAAGTAGTCTTCGTTGTCGATGAAATCAAAGGTAATCCCTTTGTACTCAATCTCATCGATACCGCACCAGACGTTGCGCCACGACAGCGGAAGGAAAAAGTCGCACACGTGCTTCATGTTGTAGCGATATTCCTCGTCGATGAAACCATACTTTGGAGTAATCACGCGCACGTTGCAGCCTTGCTCCGCCAAAGCCATTGGAAGCGAGCCTGCAACATCGGCGAGACCTCCCGTTTTTGAAAACGGGACTGCCTCCGATGCAGCAAATATGACGTTGAGTTTTCTGCGATTCTGTGACATTTCAACCCCCACCAGTGTGTTATTACTCGCCCTTGCCATGAACGAGCACGGCCTCGTGTGTTCCGCAGAGCTGAGTGTTTTCAGGAATCCTATTATTGCGGTCAATAATAGCGTTTACAACACGCGCGCCAGACTCAATCACGCAATCTTGTCCAATAAGACTGTCAATTATCACGGCGCCCTTTTCTACCCGTACATTTCTTCCAAGCACTGAACCCGTAACCGTACCTGCAATCTTTGAGCCCGCAGAAATGAGCGAGTTGCTCACCACAGCGCCCGGCTCATACTTTGCGGGAGCCACATCATGCGCCTTTGTCATGATGGTGCGGTCTGTGCGGAAAATATCAGCGTTGATGTGAGGATCGAGCAAATCCATGTTGCGGCGGTAGTAGCTGTCGGTGCGGAAGATTGAGGCTGCATAGCCCTTGAACTCCCACGACATAACATAGAGCCGCTCAAAGTCGTTGGAAAGCGCCTCAAACAAATCGAGGTGGCTCACTGCCTGATACCAGTCAAGGCATTGCAGCAAGAGCTCGCGCTTGGCAATAAAGGTATCGAGAAACGCCAGCTCACCGCCCTTAACGCCGCGATGCATTGACTTGACCCGGCCATCCTCAATGTCTGCTGCCCAAAGATCTGGATCATCTGCATCAACACGTTTCTCAAGAATGGTGATGTCGGCACCCGATTCTTGGTGGGTCGCAATCACGTATTCCAGATTCATGTTGTAAATCACGTTTGACGAAGCCATGACCACGTATTCGGTGTCGCTCTTCTCGAGGAAGCTCCGGTTGGCATCGATGTCGCGGATGAGAAAACGCGATGACTCGCGAGAAGAACCATATGCAGAGCCCGGAAGAATGAACAGGCCACCATTTTTACGGTCGAGGTTCCAATCTTTGCTGGAGATGATGTGATCGATGATAGAGCGGTAGTTATACGGCATGATAACGCCGACTTTTCTGAGACCCGCGTTGACCATGTTGGAAAGCGGGAAGTCAATCAGGCGGTATCTTCCCGCAAAGGGAAGCGACGCTGCGGGACGAACCTCAGTTAACAGACTGTGATCTTCTGAAGAGTAGTTCGCTGTGATTAGACCAATTGCTCGTGCCATGACCTACTCCCCCTTTCCGACGACAACTTCGTCGCCGATAACGGCAAATTCTTCTTTTTCGTCGGCTGTGCCAAACGTGGCTCCTGCCTGAATACAGGATTTCTCTCCCAAAATGGCTCGCACTACACGAGCGCCCTCTTCAACACGGGCACCCGGAAGCATAATCGAGTCAGTTACCTCGGCACCTTCGCCCACATAGCAATCCGTAGAGATGATGGAGTGCTTAACATTGCCACACACCTGCGCTCCATTGGACACCAGTGAATCATCCACCTTGCCCTTAGGGCCAATAAATGCAGGTGGACGCGTGGAAGCATTGCTCATGATGCGACCAACACGTGTGTACAGGTCGAAGGCGGGGTTCTCGCCAAGCAGCTCCATGCTCGTTTCGTGGAACGAGGCAATGGTGCCAACGTCTCGCCAATAGCCATTGAATTCGTGGCAATAGATGCGGTAGTCGCTCGCTAACATCTCTGGAATGATGTCATTGCCAAAGTCGTGCGATGAGTTGGGGTTGTCGGCGTCGGCACGAAGTTTATCGAGCAAGACGTCCGTGCTAAAGATGTAAATGCCCATGGAAGCAAGGTTGGAATCAGGCTCTGCGGGCTTCTCGGTAAACTTGACCACACGGTCATCGTCATCTTTTGTGATGATGCCAAAGCGCGAAGCCTCTTCCCATGCAACTGGCATAACCGAGATAGTGAGGTCGGCGTTATGACGGATGTGGGTTTGCAGCATTGCGTGATAATCCATGCGGTAGAGCTGGTCGCCCGAGAGGATGAGCACGTAGTCAGGGTCATACGACTCGATGTAGCCAATGTTTTGAGCTACAGCGTCTGCGGTTCCTTCATACCATGCTCCGCCCTCTTGGGTGGCATAGGGCGGCAATATCGAGACACCGCCGCCACGCTCGTCGAGATTCCATGCTTCACCGGTACCTAGATACGAGTGCAGCAGATACGGACGATACTGGGTGAGCACGCCAACGGTACTAATGCCTGAGTTTGAACAGTTAGACAGCGCAAAGTCAATGATGCGGAATTTACCACCAAAGGAAACCGCTGGCTTGGCAACCTTTCCCGTAAGAGCCCCAAGTCTGCTGCCTTGCCCTCCGGCAAGGAGCATTGCTATACATTGCTGTTTGCTCATCGCATACCCCTCTCTGAAATCTCGACGTTCTTATGTCCCCTAATATCTATAGCTTACTCTTTCTGCGTTAATACATCCTTCTCACAATACTTATAGTAGCAGGCTATAAGCATCAAGCATTCCAAATAGTATCAGGCGTTCCAAATAGTATCAGGCATTCCAAATGTCGCTACTGTATTGCGCAATTGTTCGGTCACTTGAGAAGAATCCGGCGCGAGCAGTGTTAAGAAGCGACATACGCGCCCAACGCTCGGGCTCATTTTGGTAGAGCTGTGCGAGGTGCTCCCATGCGTTGACGTAGGGCCTGAAGTCTCTCAGGACAAAGTTGACGTCGTTATGCTCCATGAGCTGGCTAAAGATTCCCTCGAAACCACCGTTAAGTGACGCATAGCTACCATCAACCAGCCGGTCGATAACACAACCAAGACCTTGGCGATCTGCGTTGTACTCATCCCATGAGTAGTAATAGCTGTTTTGGAGCTCAACTACCTCATGAGCCCGCATGCCAAAGATTTCCATGTTCTCATCGCCCAAGCGCTCATAAATTTCAACGTTTGCGCCGTCGAGCGTGCCGAGTGTAATTGCACCATTAATCATGAGCTTCATGTTGGATGTACCCGAGGCCTCGGTCCCTGCGGTAGAGATTTGCTCGCCGATATCTGCTGCGGGATAAATCTTTTGTGCAGAGGAAACTGAGAAGTTCGGGACAAACACAACCTTGAGGCGGTCGCGCACACGCGGGTCACTGTTGATAACATCTGCAAGCCCGTGAATGAGACGAATGACATCTTTGGCAAAGGCATAATTTGCTGCAGCTTTGCCTGCAAACAGGAAGGTTGTGGGCTGACAATCAAAGTTGGGGTCTTCAATCATGCGATTGTGCAGCTCGATAATCTTGAGTGCATTAAGCAGCTGCCGCTTATAGGCATGCATGCGCTTTACCTGCACGTCAAGCATGGAGTTAGGGTCGATTGAAACACCAATGGTGTCGTGCACAAAGCGTGCAAGCGCTTGCTTGTTTTCGAGCTTAGCTTGGGTGATTTTCTCGAGAAATGCCGAGTCATCTGCGAAAGCCTCGAGTTTTTCGAGTTCGTTGGCATCATCCATCCAGCCATCTCCTATGGCCTCGGTAATGAGACCCGACAGCGGACGATTGCACTCTGCCAAGAAGCGCCGGTGAGTAATACCGTTGGTCTTGTTGTTGAACTTCTCGGGCGTGAGCTGATAGAACTCTTTGAGAACATCGTCTTTGAGAATCTCGGTATGAATGGAAGCAACGCCGTTCACAGAATGACCGCAAATAACGGAGAGGTTTGCCATACGTACCTCGCCATCCCACAAAATCGAGGTCTTAGCAAAGAGTTCCTGCCAATCGGGAAGGCTGGTATCAAATGAGTCGTGATAGCGACGGTTGATTTCCTCAATGAAGTTGTATACGCGAGGCAGCAGCTCACGGAACATCTCAATCGGCCATTTTTCCAGCGCCTCGGGCATGACCGTATGGTTGGTGTACGACACCGCACCTACTACTTGTTCCCACGCCTCGTCCCAGTCAAGACCCTCTTCGTCAACGAGGATTCTCATGAGCTCTGGTCCTGCCAAGGCAGGATGCGTATCGTTGGTGTGGATGGCAATGTGGTCTTTGAAGTGCGTCCAATCGGGGCTGCCGTCTGCCAACTTATGCTCTTGCTTGTAATTACGAATGATGCTTGCAAGACCAGCAGCCGTGAAGAGGTACTCCTGCTTTAGGCGAAGGAGTTTTCCTTGTGGCGTGGAATCGTTGGGATAGAGAATGTACGAGATTGCCTCAGCCTCAGCGCGCTTTTGAATTGCCGCGCCGTAATCACCACGGTTAAAGGCGTCGAGGTCAAAGTCTTCACGGTGAGGCTCTGCACTCCACAGACGCAGACGCGTAGCTCCCTTGCCACCGTAAGCCAAGATGGGAATATCGTACGGGACTGCTCGGACGTAATCTCCACCCTCCCAGCTAAACCAATACTTGCCCGTCTCGTCTTCATGGCGCACAACCTCGCCACCAAAGCGAACACGCACGGCGCTTTCGGGCTTGCGCGTCTCCCACGGGAATCGGTGATTTGCCCAGTCATCAACCTCTTCGTGCTGCACGCCATTTTCAATAACCTGCTTAAACAGGCCGTAGCGATAGCGCATGCCGTTACCAAAGCCAGCAACGCCATTATGTGCAATTGAGTCCATGAAGCAGGCAGCAAGGCGCCCAAGACCACCAGAGCCCAGACCGGGGTCTCGCTCATAGTCGCAAATCTCTTGATATGAGCCGCCCATATCGTCAATCGCCTCAGCCACCATATCGCGCACGCCAAGGTTCATGAGGTAGTTGTCGAGGAACTTGCCGGGCAAGAACTCAAGCGAGAAGTAGTAGACCTTCTTTTTGTTCTGCTCAATATTAGCGCGGGAGGTCTCGGTCTCGATTGCACGCGCCTTGTTGGCAACCAGCTTGGCGAGAAGCGCGTAGCGGTCTGGCGTGGTGCAGCTCTCAAAGTCCTTGCCAATCTCCTCTTTGAGCGCTGTGTTGTACTGCTCGATAAACTCTTCTTTGCTCGCAAATGCAAGCTCATCGCCATAGGTTGTGTGCTTGCGGCGCAGCACAGACGTACTCGATTGCCTTAGTTTTTTAAATGCCATGTTATAACCCCTAGTTTCGACTATCTCAGGTTTGCACAGGCTGGTGCAAACCCCATTCTTGAAGATGAGTTCAGCGAGCGCATGAAGGCGGCTGCCCAACGCAGCGCCGTTGTACTACTCACTATCATCTTGGGAGCCGCGCTCAGATAGCAGCGGCAATGACCCCCAACTGAGCCCTTGTCCTCGTTTCTACTACGTTTGAGACGCTGACTTTCCCCTCGTTATAACGCCTCAGCTCTGTTGTGGGCACCTTTGGCTCCAACATTCTGCAAGCATAGTGCCGTCCCAAGCAAAACTTGAGAACGTGGTGCCAATTCCCTGATGCACCATGCTATCAGAGTTGAGCCAAAAATATGTCATGAGCAGGTTAACTCTACAGTCTGCATAATTGAGCTACAGTAAGCTTTATACATTCCAAAACGAGGAGGAGTTATGCCCAGAGAGTCACTCAAATCAAAGACTGCACGAGCTGTCGAAGTATGTCGTCGTCTCTCTGTGCGCTACCCCGAAGACAAGGTATTGCTCGACCATACAAGCCCGTTTACGCTGGTCATTGCCGTTCTTCTCTCAGCACAAACCACCGATGCAGCCGTTAACAAAGTGACCCCTGAGCTGTTTTCTCGCTGGCCTGACCCTCAGTCTATGGCGTCTGCTTCTGAGGCAGAGCTTGGGCAGGTTATTCGCTCGATTGGTTTTTGGCGCACCAAAGCAGCACACTGCATAGAGTGTGCCCAGATGATTGTCTCTGACTTTGGTGGAGAAGTTCCACAAACCATGGAAGAGCTTACTCGTCTGCCGGGGGTTGGACGAAAGACTGCCAATGTTGTTTTGTCGGGCGCTTTTGGAATTGTTGAGGGGATAGCCGTGGATACTCACGTGTTTCGCATCTCTACTCGGCTCAAGCTCACCAATGCGCCAACTCCTGCACAAGCAGAAACTGACTTGCTGCGTGTTATTCCGCGCGAGCTGTGGGGGCCAGTGAATCACAACTTGGTTCGTTTTGGGCGGGAGGTCTGTGATGCCCGCAAGCCCCTGTGTGACGCATGCGAGCTTGCTGAGCTTTGTCCCAGCGCATTCAAGGCGGTTAAGGCCACCAAGAGCAGCAAAAACGCAAAACGTAAGGCGAAATCGTAGGGGCGCACGGCACGCGAACACGTGATATGGAAGCGTGTGGCATCTGAACACGTGGCGTCTGAACATGTGACATGGAAGCGCGTGGCATCTGAACACGTGGCGTCTGAACATGAGTCGCATGCAAGCAATTAACATGCCCTTTGAAAAGGCGAGAAAATGTTACCTGCAGTTTTGTTGGCTTTTTGGCTCTCTGTGTTGCAAAGGGCATGTTATTACGCGGTGCGCGAACACGTGGCGTCTGAACATGAGTCGCATGCAAGCAATTAACATGCCCTTTGGAAGGGCGGGAAAATGTTACCTGCGGTTTTGTTGGCTTTTTGGCTCTCAGCGTTGCAAAGGGCATGTTATTTTTTGCGGCATGGTGGCTACTCAACGCGGCCGCATTACAACTCCACTGCAACTGCGCTGCAACTGCGCTGCAACTCCACCGAGACTACCTATACCAGTGCTTCTTGGTTGAACTAAATTGACCACATGCCATCTATGTCATGACAAAAGCCCTCGCGAGCGAGCTCTTCGAGAAGTTCTCGGGTAAAAGCAAGCGAGACAGGTTCACGGCCTGCTCGTGTTTCGCTTTCACTCAGCTGCTCGCACAGCAAGTCTTCTGAACATGGACTGTGACCTGTCTGTTGTTCTGCCAGCAGGATTCTCACCAGCTCTGCTCGTTTTTGTCGGCGCGATCCCTCAAAGCGACTCTGCTTCGCATAGCTTCGCGAGCGGCGAGACGGATTGGGGAGCACCTGCTTGAGATAGGCACCATAGTCAAGCAGTGCCCAATACCACGTTTTGGGATCATCTTCCGGATTGGTATTGTTGGGCGGACAGCACTCCTCGACCAGCGGCACCAACGCTGAGTCTGGCACGTCTTCTGCCTGAGGAAAGAGCTCGTGTAAAAACACCGTTCGCACGTTAGTCTCGAGATAGATGCCGGGAAGGTTAAAGGCAAATGCACGTACACCTGCAGCAGTTGCAGGCCCAATTCCCGGCAAACGCACAAGCTCGCTAAGCTCGCTTGGAACAACGCCGCCGTTGTGTGACATCTGCTGGCACGCCTTCCACAAAGACAAGGCCCTGCGGTTGTAACCTAATCCCTGCCACTCCTGTAACACCTCTGCACTTGAGGCGCACGCAAGCGCATCAAGGGTGGGAAAGCGCTCAAGCCACGATTGCCATCGACCATCCACACGCTTTACCTGTGTTTGTTGTAGCATGACCTCGCTGACGAGAACCTCATAGGGGTCAGACGTACGCCTCCATGGGAGGTCTCGATACTGTAGTTTTCCATAGCGCAAAACACGGATTCGGAAATCCTCGAGTGAGGTCCGCGAATCTCCCTGTGGGTCCCCCTGTGGACTAGCCTGTGGATCTCCCTGTGAATTACCCCGCGAATCTTCCTGTGGGTCCCCATGTGGACTAGCCTGTGGGTCCCCATGTGGACTAGCCTGTGGGTCCCCATGTGGACTAGCCTGTGGATCTCCCTGTGGATTTGCCTGTGGCTCTCCCTGTGGATCTGTTTGCAACTGCTCGGCACGCTTGTCTTTCACAGGTTTATGTCCCTCAACTTCTCAGGTATTAGGCTTCTATCTAGGCTTCTTTCGCAATGGGTACTTCTTCTACGAGCCCAAGTTCTGCCGCATAGGGCATAGGCAGCGCTGGATCTTTGCTACGCCAGACCACCTCAGAAAGACTCACCGAGCTAAAGTATGTATTCAACAGAAGCGTTGCGCTGTTCCACACACTAAAGTATGCACAGCCATCACGGCGCTCGCAGGGGCCTCCCCCCAAACCAATACAGTGACAATCTGCGATGGTGATGGGGCCTTGTACCGCTTCAATAACCTCAAGAAGCGTGATTTTGTCGGGGTCAACCGCAAGGCGCATGCCGCCACGCGAGCCACGCAAGCTGTCAATCATGCCCGCAGAAACCAAATCATGCTGAATGGAACGCGCAAACGAATAAGGCACCCCACACACCTCTGCGGCGTTTTTCACAGACACAATTCCGTCTTTATGTGCAACCAGCACTGCGAGCATGCGCAGCGCGTAATCGGTCTTTCTTGATATATCCATAGTCTCACCTATCCAGAGACTCATTCCTTGCCTATTAAATTGTTGGTAAGTTTGTCACATTTGTCTAGTGAATGAAAGCATTTTATCCCTCTGTGGTTTTGTTAGGTCGGTGTTCGTAGTATGCAGCTCGCTGGTCAGTTTATCGTCAACCTGTCGCTTATGATTAATTACGCTGTGTCAAAATCCAAACCAACAACAGCTACACATGCTCCTTATCAGACGCATCTGTATCGATAATCGTCCAGCCAACCCGCTTGGCAAAGCGCCGAAGTGTCTTGCCCGGATTTACAGCAAATGGCAGGTCAGCAGCCCCAAGTAACTCTTCATCACTGTGGTGGTCTCCATAGCCATACGCAAGATACCACCTATCTTTGCCAAGATGCTCATCAGCCCAAAGTTGCGCAGCTTGAAGCTTTGCGTTGCCTTCAATCACTGGGCCGTCAACATGCAATGTGTAGCAACCAGCATCATCAACTTTCATATCTGTTGCCACAAAATCATCACACTTGAGACGCTTTGCCGCCGCCTCGGCAATGCTTGAAAATGTGGCAGAGATTAAAAGGCACACGCATCCCTCAGACTTCCTAAGCGACACTTCGTCAACTATTTTCTTGCGATATTTGGGGACGAGCACTTCTTCATGAAAGCGTTTTAACACCTTGTCGACTTCTTCTTTGTGCTGTCCTTCGAAAGGCTCAAAAACCAACTCTCGCGCTTCTGCTTGCCGATGGGGCAGATGAAGCTTGTAGCGTATTCCCCACCATAAAAGCCGACCCGCATTACTTAGCGATAGTCGCTTGTGTGCATAGAGATAGCGCGATAACAGCAAGCCCGACTGCCCATCGATGACTGTGCCGTCGAAATCAAAGACAGCGAGCGCTCGTTTATCTGCTTTGTCTGACTGCACGTCAGTAACATCCATCTTTCAGCCTGTTCCACCAGTGGTAAGTCCCACATTTTGTAGCGTGCGCAACCCAATCTGTAGCTATACTATAACCTTATATTGTCTTAATCTTCGCCCACTGGAAAGGTTGTCTCATGCTTTCGCCGACATCTTTTTACAAACGCTCGTTTTTGACCTGCGTGAGGCCGCTTTTGAGTGTTGTTCTCTCCCTCTTAATCGCCTTAAGCGGCATGCCAGCTACGGCCTTAGCAGAGGACCTTCAGCAAAGCACGACCGACAGTTGTCATCGAATCGAAGGCACCTACCATTTTACTGCGGTCGAAAACACCACTGCGCTCCTTGAAGACACGTTTACCTACAATGACCGATGGTTCACTAACTCCTCTTCTCAGTATTGTTGTCATCTTGCGGCTCTCTCATCTTCTGCGGCGCTCGCCTCTTCAACTATGCGCTCGAGCGAGCTCGTACCTTATGAAAGCGTGAACAGCGCTCCTATCGAGGAATTCCTTACTAAAACGGAGTTTGAAGACATCCGCACGAACACATACTACACAGCAGGACGGCAAGAAAACTCAGCTGGCGTTGCCATAGGACATAAAACAATAATTGATGACGGAAAAGAATACACCCTGATTGCCATCATGCCAAACAGCATAGGCTATAGCCAAGAATGGGTAGGTAATGCTCTTGTTGGAGAAGGGAGCCTTCATGAGGGTTTCAAGCTTGGCAGAGATGAAATCCTCCGCTTTACCAAAAACTACGTGGACGAACTTGGTATTTCTGGCGATGTAAAAATCTGGACTACAGGAGAAAGCCGCGGGGCTTCTCTCGCCAATCTTCTTGGATCCTTTTTCATTACAGATGGAGGAAGTTTTCTCGGTAATGTGAGCATTCGCCCTGAGGATGTTTACACCTATGGCTTTGGCACTCCTCGTCATGTTCTCTCGACAGGCGTTTCTAAAGCTGAGCTGCTCAATGTGACACCTGCACGATACAGCAACGACTCTGCTGGAGAAGGTCGCGCCTATGTTGGTGATGATGCCGCAGAGCTCTTGCTTCCCGGAAGCGATTTGTTTGCATCCATCCATAACATTGCCCCTGACTACGACCTTGTCACCCAGCTCCCGGCTGCTGCATGGGGCTATACGCGCTTTGGTACAGAACACCCCACATCTGACGGTGCAGCATCGACAAAAGAGCGGATGCTCGCTGCGCTTAAAAACATGAATCCTGCTCTTTATGACATATACATCGCAGGTGGCGACGAATCCGAGTACCGCTGGTTGACCTTTGATTTACGAACTTTGAGCTTGGTTCCCAATGAAAGACGCTCTGACCCTCTGAGTTTTTCTGAGATGATTGTGTCGCGCGTAGGATCTATCGTTCACAACATCCCCTCGCGTGAGAGTTTTCTCTACGAGGGTTATCAGGACGCCTTTATGTCAGTACTTGGTTTACTTGGATCGGGAACGAAACCCTTCCTTGATTCGTTTAGCGCCAACCCAATACTCACCAGTAAAACCACCGTTCTTGCCTATCTTTCGCACGCCGTCGAAAGGATACAGGCTGAGCGTGATGTGGATGAAACCACGGCTTTGGCATTAGCCCTTGAGGACAACTTGAGTTATCTCACGGGCATCAAGATTAACCACGATACCCTGAGTGTTGATAACTTCATTTACCACGTCGCAAAGTATATTGCGGACACCTCAGACTCTGAACAAACCGCAGAGGCGCTCACCTATATTTCAAACACGCTGCCAGAAGATACGCGTCTGACACTTTACCTGCTGCTTTCGGTCTTTTCTCCCGTTGAAGAAGGAGACATCAGTTTTGAGCAGCGACTCGTTCATGCGTTCACAGCCCTTGCGTATGGAGGACTCCCCGGTTCTGCCAGCGAAGGCCAAAGCCCTGAAGCTCTGCGATCTCTGCTCTACCAATTGCTTGTGTTGTTCTATGGATCTGACTACCCGATAATTGCACAGGTGTTTGGCAACGGTGGAGCCAACGCAATCACCGAGGGCGTTCGAGCGCTGACGCCTTTGTTCCTGCACAAAACCAATGCTGACGGGAGCACAACCCGATTCGATAGCATCATAGCCGCCGCTAATGACAGCTTTTCTGAATTGTTCGACACCATCGCCAAGGCTATTAGGGATTCTGGGCTGTATCCTGCGGATTCACCCTATTTAGATGACCTCAATGCATATCAGGAAGGTGCAAAGCTGCATGTTGATAAAATCCGCAGGCTGCTCTCCTACTTCTTGTTCTATGAAGAGGGTGTTCCTTGGAGTACACAACACAGTGTTGATATGGTATCCACGTTAGTAGGTCAGATACAAAAGACCTATATGGCACACCACCCTGAGACCTATGTTGCATGGATGAAGGCAGCGGAGTGTCCCGATGAGCCTTGTGGCAACGAGCCCGAACCAACTCCGGAACCCACACCAGAGCCGGATCCAACGCCGACTCCGGACCCAACGCCGACCCCGGACCCGACGCCCACGCCCGCTCCTGACCCGACGCCCACGCCCGCTCCTGACCCGACGCCAAGTCCGCAGCCACAACCTGATCCTACGCCGGCACCTCAGCCCACGCCTTCGGGTGGCTCGGGCTCATCTGCTCAGACAAATCCGCAGGGTTCAAAGAATCCGCTGGTTGGTCTTTTGGATCAGCTGGTCTCCGCCCTCTTTGGCAGGACTCCCACATCACAAACAAGCTTACCTCAAGGCGTCAACCTCAGTTTGCATATCCAGCTGCCACAACAGCTCACCATCCACCTTCAACAGCCGGGTCAGTCGCCTGCTTCTGCATCGACTCAGAAAGGACAGCAGGCGGCAGCTCTTCCGAACACTGCTGATGTGTCACCGTCTACAACGCCGCTCATGTTGTGGGGTTTGAGCCTCTGCGCAATCGGTGTTTTGGTACGCAAACGCTCGCTCAGCTCTCGTTAGCAATGTTGTGCTGAGCTGTGCTCATTTCGCCATGCGACGAATTCCTCGATTGCTTTTCTTCTCAACAGAGCTCTCACCTTGGATTATGTATTTTTCCAACTACTAAATAGCGATTGCAGTGTATTTTTCCAACCTTAGGAAGCTGCTGCTTGCACATTGTGATTTTCGCGGAGTATTACGCATAGTATGCACTTTTTGCTGGTTATTTGGACTCGTAAAATATTTGTCCGAATAACGTGCAAAATGTGTATGATTTGCCTCGACAGCAAGTATACACTCTTTGCAGGTTATTCGTGTTTTTTCTACAAGAATACGAATAGTTAGATTAATGTGTATGTTTCGATTTTCTGTAGTAGCCGAGTGCGCATCTCAGGTAATGGAAGACGCCCACAATTAACGCAGCAATAGCTGAATAGTGTCCCACTCGAACAAGCAGTGGTGCCGAAAACTCAGCTGAAGCAAACTGCACACGCGCTAATAGGTAGCTCGCTATATCAAGGCGCACAAACATCCATGCTCCCCACACAGCAACAGCCAACCACACCACTCGCAGCAGCCATACAACAGCAGGTTTGGCGCTCTTGGCAAAACCCATACGAGCAAGCATGGTTTTGAATTGAAGTCCCATGTGAGCAAATCCGCATACAAACATCCAGTACGCACACAACATGTGAACTGAGCGTGCCCATGAGGCACCGGGCAGCGCTGGCAAAAATCCCAGTGCAAAGCGGCTCAAAACCACGGCACTCACTACTTGTCCAACAAGACATGCGATGAGTCCTGCTATAGCGAGCGCCTGAAGCACTCGCACAGCTGACCATCTCCCGCGCCTCAGCCCCGCAAACCAACGACGTTTTTGCACGACATGAGCAATCGTCAGAACAACAAGCGCAATACCCAGATATTCATGGGGAGCTTCTTCGATAAGAGCTGTTGCCATAACAAGTACAAGCGCAACTCCGAGCAGCACACCCACTACGGCATGTGCTGCTCGTCGTGATTTACCTGTTCTTTTACTCTGACCAGCCTGTATGTCCATCTGCTTAGAGCCAGCCATCCACTGCTGCCTGCGCCTCATCGCGTGAGTTTTGAGCTGTGGTTCCCGCAATTGACAAACCCTCGCCTACCGTAGCTCCCGCACACGCTGTCTGCAGCGAACTCACCGTGCCAGAAAGACCACTTCCTGCGTGAGTGCAGAACGGACGTACGGTCTTTCCTGACCAATCATGTGCCTCGATAAAGGTATAGAAGCACATGGGAAGGTCGCCCCACCAGATGGGGTAGCCCACATAAATGGTTTCATAGGGGCTGATATCAATATCGCCCACATACGCAGGGCGTTCACCAGCGTTTTTCTCTGCCAAAGCCACATCACAGCATTCGTCATAGCCTTCGGGATATGCCTGAGCAGGCACAAGCTCAAAGCTGTCGGAGCCGGTTTTCTCGGCAATCATCTTGGCGATAATGGCAGTGTTGCCCTCTTCGATATAGCCCACTCCGTAGTTCTCGCCCGTGTGTGAGAAGTAAAGCACGAGTGAGCTTGCAGCTGCAGCTGTCTGAGCTGCACTATCTGTAGCCTTTGAGTTTGCCTCTGCTGTCGATGCTGAGTTTTCTGTCGCCGAGACGGACGAACTTGTCTCAGTGTCCGCCGGTGATGATGCTTGGTTAGCGCTTGACTGCGCCTCCTGTTGGGCATTTTGCTCGGAGCGCGACTCGCCACACGCCGTAAGCGATAGCAATGCTGGCCCTAAAACGAGGGCGCCTGATTTTTTGAGAAGTTCTCGTCTGCTCAGCAACATGGTGTCTTTCTACCTCTCGTCTGATAAGCAACATAGCGTCTTTTATCTCTCGTATCCTACTTCTCACCAGCAACTATGCAAACTGCTTTGCCCACGATACAACCTTGTCGCGTGACTGCTCAGCTTGGCTGCCTGTAATTGAAAGCCCGCTCTCAAGCTGCGCAGAAGGACAGGCCTTCTTGACATCGCGCTCAGAACTCGCCAAGCCTGAGCCCTCGTTTGTGCAAAACGGAATGATGCGCTTGCCGCTCAAATCGTAGTGCTCAAGGAAGGTAAAGACACACATGGGACAGGTTCCCCACCAGTTGGGATAGCCCAGATAAATGGTGTCGTAGTCATCCATGTTCTCAACGTAAGCCTTAATCTCAGGTCGGGCATGTGCTCGGAGCTCCTGCTGTGCTTCTTCGATGCACTCGTAATAATCAGCAGCGTATTCTTTAACGGTCTCAATCTCAAAGAGATCGCCGACAACAGCTTCTTGGATGAACTCAGCAACGCGCTCAGTGTTGCCCTTGTCAATGTTCTTTACCGAACCCGCCCAGTAGTTTTCGCCCGTGCGTGAATAATATGCAATCAATGTTGCCATTGTCCTGCCCTTTCGTGCCTTTCGGATCGTTCGTAGCTTTCGTGGCTTTCGTGCTTTTCGTGCCTTTCAAAGCCTTTCGTGCTTTTCGTGGCTTTCGTGCCTTTCAAAGCTTTCGGATTGTTTGTATGAGTTTTGCGCTTCCGTGATGTGCGAATCCGCACACACACTTATCTGCATGCTTATTTCTTGTCGAGTGCAGCGTAGTCTTCTGGGGCTACTGCCTCGCACCACTCCGTGGAGCCGTTAGTTCCTGGAACCTCAATAGCGATGTGCTGAAATGCAGTGTCTGATGCCGCCCCATGCCAATGCTTCACGTTGGCCGGGATGTTAACCACGTCACCCGGATGAAGCTCTTGGGCAGGCTTGCCCCACTCCTGATACCAACCACGACCAGCGGTCACCAACAAGAGCTGCCCGCCGCCTTCATCTGCATGATGAATGTGCCAGTGATTGCGACATCCCGGCTCAAAACTCACGTTAAATATCGGAATCTGATCCGTTGAGATAGCCCCCAGATAGCTGATGCCATCAAAATACTGTGCAAAGTTAACGTTTTCCTCGCCAAAATTAAAGAGTGATGTTTCTTGTAACTGTGTGATGTCCATAGCTGTCTCCATTCGCCCATGTCTACGCTGACCTCCTCATCATACTCCGCCAAGGCTTTGCGCTGATAATGACAGCGTCTCTTAAACCGAATATCATCAATGATAAAACCCAGCATAAACCTCTTGAAAAGGTCACCGCGAGAGCTGTTCAAATCTGGAACTTTTTTCGATGCCTTGAGCGCTCATCGCTCTTTTTTTGATGCTTTGAGCGCGAAATGCATCATAAGCGTGTACAATGCTCACGGACACATAGTGTGCCCAAGCCATACTGGCTTAACGTTTTCGAGAAGGGTCATTGATGAAACCTCGACCACATAGTCGATGACCTTCTGTGGCTTAGCTCCCGTGCACCATCGCCGCAGAGGGTGATAGCTGAGAAGGAGCAGCCATGATTTATCTCACCCAGATACTGGGTAATCCTGTCTATGATTGCGCTGGTGAGCGCATTGGTGTGGTAAGCGATTTGGGCATTGCCACCGGCGAGGTTTTTCCCCGCGTCACAAGTTTGGCCTTTGTGGGGCCGGGAAAAATCCCGTTCATGATTAGCTGGCGCAAGTATGTTGAGTCTTTTGATGAAGACGAGGTGCACCTCAAGGTTGCCTCGACCGACATTCGTTTTTCGTACTTGCAGCCTGAAGAGCTCCTCATTGCCCGCGACTTGCTCAACAAGCAAATTGTTGATACCCAAGGCATGAAGGTTGTGCGCGTCAACGACCTCAAACTTTCTGACTACGGAGAAAAGCAGCTGCGCTTGTTAGGTGCCGAGGTTGGTGCTCGTGGCTTGCTTCGCTCGCTATCCCCCGTGCTCGAACGTGCGGCGCTCTCTGTGAGTAAGACCTTTGGTAAAGAGCTGCCCGAGCGCCTCATTGCGTGGAACTACATGGACCTCATTGAGCGCGACCTCTCTGATGTCAAGCTCTCAGTTACTCACAAAACCCTCGACGAGCTGCACCCGGCAGACGTCGCAGACATTATCGAGCAGCTCGACCCGCGCCTGCGTGGGCAGGTCTTCGCACAGCTCGACCGTGAGCTGGCAGCCGATGCCATGGCCGAGCTCGACGACGATGAGATGGCTGCCCAAATCGTCGAGGACATGGATCTTGCCGATGCATCCAAAATGCTCTCTGAGATGGACCCAGATGATGCAGCAGAGCTGGTAAGTGAGCTCGACTACGAGCGTGCTGAGCGCCTGCTTCGCCTCATGGGCGTAAAAGAGCGACAAGCCATTCGTCAGCTTCTTGGATACCGAGAAGACACGGCTGGCCGTATCATGACCTCGGCGTTTGTCTCGCTATCTCCCGACACCAGCGTGGCAGAAGCAATCGAGCACATGCGTGCGGTGAGCGAAGACGTTGAGACCTTCCACTACCTCTACATCACCGACGAGACAAGGCAGCTCAAGGGCGTTGTGTCGCTTCATGAACTCGTGCTGGCAGAGTCAAACGTAAGCCTTGGCGAGATTGCTACAACCGAGATAGTGAGCGCCAGTCCCGAAGACGACCAAGAAGACGTTGCCAAAGACATCGCAAAATACAACCTGCTTGCCATGCCGGTCGTTGACGATAACAACAAGCTGTTGGGTATCGTTACCGTTGACGACGCATTAGACGTTCTCGAAGAAGAACACGAAGAAGACTTGCAGATTGTGGGTTCTCGAACGGGGGTCTCGTCTGATGAGTCGAGTCGCCTGCTCACTCGCCTCTTGTCGAGCGAAATGTGGATAGCCTTTTGGCTTGTCTCGCTGGTAGTTCTTCTTGTGATGTCGGCTCCCACCGCACAGGCAAGCATCCAAGCACTTGTGGTTGGAGCAGCACTGCCCGTTTGTTTGAGGGCAGCGAATGCCATGGTTCGAGCAGTCACAAGCCTTGTCTTGGAATTTGACGCAGACGATGATGATGCACCGTCGGCCCTTTCATTTACGCTTCGAGGCGTTGGTTCTTCGATAATTTATGGCCTTATTATTGCGCTGGTCACTTGGGCTGTAGAGGGCATTGTTATGGGCCGCATTGGTGAGTCGAGCTCGGAGCTTTCGTCGCTTGCCGTACAACTGATATCACTGGGCAAGACGAGCTTCTTTTTGGCCTGCATGGTGAGCGTGGTCATGTTTGCCTTAACACCCATTCTTCTGAGCTACATCAGGCATAACGAGGCAAACGATAAGGTTGTAAACGGTCTTGCTATCAGGGCGGTGGCGCTTTTGGTTGCCGCTGCGCTCTTTATTGTTGCTGCTCAATTTATTGTCATTCCGAGCCTTGGGTGATGAGCATGGAAGAAGAAATCAAAACCACCGAATTGGAGGCTGCTGTTCAGCAAGGCAGGGATGCTCAGCAAACGAGTGGACAGCTGTCTGCTCAGCTTTCTCAGCAAGAGTCATCCGCAAAAACGGGACTTGATCCGAAGCTCGTTCTTGCTGCTATGGGACCTGGGTTGGTTGCGGCTCTTGCCGGTGCAGACGCGGGTGGTGTTGCTGCATACTCAAATGCGGGAGCGCTCTATGGCTTTGGTCTTTTGTGGACCGTCCCTATCATGTGCTTACTTTTGATTGTGGTGCAAGAAACAGCTGCAAGAATGGGCTGTGTCACCGGCAAAGGTTTTGCTTCGCTCATCAGAGAGCAGTACGGCATTCGCAAGTCTGCCCTTGCCATGTTTGCGCTTCTCATATCAAACACAACGGTGACCTTATCTGAGTTTGCAGGCATTGCCTCGGGCTTTGCGCTCTTTGGTGTTCCGTCGTATATCTCAGTTCCTATGAGTGCTGTGGTTATTTGGCTGCTCACCATGAGCGGCTCATACCGCAGGATTGAGAAGATTCTTCTTGCTATCAGCTGCATCTTTTTGACTTACGTTGTGTCGGGTTTTATGGTTGGCCCCGATTGGGGACAAGCCTTTCATGACACAGTAATTCCCCCCTTTTCGACTGACCTTAATTACATCTCTCTCATTGTTGCTCTTGTGGGCACAACCATAGCTCCGTGGATGATTTTTTTGGCACAGAGCAATGTTGTTGAGCGAAACGCTCAGACAAAAGACCTGCCGTATCAGCGCATCGACACCGTAACGGGATCGGTGGTTGCAAGCGCCATATCATGGTTCATTATCTTGGTAACAGGTGCTGTGCTTTTTCCTGTAGGTATTGTTGTTGAGAATGCCGAGGACGCCGCTATTGCCCTTGCTCCGCTGGTGGGAGATTATGCTCAGGCGCTCTTTGGCGCAGGCCTCATTGGCGCATCTTTTTTGGCTGCTTGTGTGCTGCCCGGTACAACCTCTAACGCTATATGTGAGGCGTTTGGTTGGGAACGTGGAGCAGATCGCGGATGGTCTGAAGCTCCCATCTACCGCGGAATCATGACCGTCATCATTGCCATCTCAGCCATAGTTGTTGTGCTTCCTAACGTTGATTTGTTTGCCATCATGATGGCAGCTCAGGTAATCAATGGCGTACTGTTGCCCGTGCTCCTTGTATTTATGGTTGGCATCGCAAGCGACCGCCATGTTATGGGGAAAAACGTCAATAGTCGCCTATGGAATGCACTCACGTGGTTCACCATTGTTTCTGTTGTTGTGCTCACACTTGTTATGTTTGTTCTGCAAGCTCTCGGCTTCTAGCACCCAACGCAAGGCAAGCCAGAGGACAGGGCCGGGGTGTTGGTGGACAAGCAATCCGCAGCGAAGCGAGGACGCTTGATGCGGATAACAGGGAGCAGGATTTTTGTGTTGGTGGACAAGCAATCCGCAGCGAAGCGAGGATGCTTGCCAGAGACACCCCAACTCTGAGCATGCTCCGTCGACTTTACTATTCTCCCTGAATTCCTGCTATCTCTGTTGGCCAGACAGCAGACTCAGGCATTGTAGCTGTTCCCGAGCAGATATCCTCAGGGATGTCACCAGCGCTTCTCATGAGGTCACTGATGGTGACAAAGGTATAGCCTTCACGACGCAATGCGTCAATGATTTGAGGTAGAGCCTCGACCGTTTGTCCACGGTATCCGCCGCCATCGTGCATCAAAATGACGTCTCCTGGCTGAATATCATTGAGCGCTCGAGAAATGATGGCTTCGCTTCCTGGCTGTGACCAATCAAGCGTGTCTCTTGTCCACGTAACGACCGCACTTACCTGACCGCGTGTAGCCAACCATGTGTACTCATTAAACTCTCCATATGGAGGGCGCAAGAACGTGGACTCAGCAGCAGCAATATCTCTGATGGTATTGCGTCCGTTGATTATCTCGTTATAGATAGTATCCCCGTCTTGACCAACCAGCTGCATGTGCTGCATACCATGGTTGCAAAGCTGGTTTCCCGACTGAGCAATTGCACGACAGGCATCAGGGAACAGATTTGCGTTGTCCCCGTAGTTAAAGAAGGTGGCAACTGCTCCACGATCTCGCAAAATACGCAGGATAGACTCGGTGTACTCACTCGGACCATCGTCAAAGGTTAGTGCGATAAGCTTACTTCCATCTTTAGGAGTGATGTTTCTCATCTGCACAACACAGTCTTTAACAGGTGTTATGACATCTCCTTCTGCCTTCTCGCCAGATGTTTTACCGGTGCGAATCTCCATCTGACCAGTTTGTGCCCACTGGGATACATAGGCAATCGAGCCCATACCACCTTCTACACGCAGGGTTGGCTGCACATCAATGAGCTCGACATCGTAGTCTTCCATGACGTCGCTGCCAGTACCAAAGACTATCTCTTCACCGCCGTGAATCTTATATTCGCGAGCTTCTGCGTAGTCCATCTGCGTTCCGTCAACCGTTGCCACGAAGGGATTTCCCTCACCCTCGGTTAAAAGCGTACCTGCGACGCTTACAAAGTTGCCCGGCGTAGCAGGCTTACCTTGACTCTCAAAGATGCTCTCGAGCGTCGTGCCGTTCGTTGCAGACAAGCGCTTGTCGTTGGCGCTAAACTCAACGGGGCGATGCAAAAACAAAAAGGTTGCAATTCCTCCAAGTACAGCAAGCGAAAGCAACATGACCAGCCAGCGAGGAATAATCCTGCGTTTAGTTGCCTTTTGTCGCCGTTCTTCTCGACGGCGCCATTCTCGGTCACTCACGCTCGTATGGGTAATGATGTGGCCGTCTCCGCTCAGACGCTGAAATTGATACGAGCTCTGCGCATTTTCGGCCGGCTCAAACAAATCGGGCTGGGAAGAAGATATGACGTCAAACTGAGATTGACGCTCATTGAGCGCACTTACCGAGAACACATCCGTCTCATCAATCGCATCGTTAAAGCTGGGGCGCGTCTTGAGACTATCAATCGTCATTGAGCGGCTGTCTTCAGCATCTGAAGTCCAGCTGCTTGAATCGTCATTACCGTCAGTCTCAAAGGCATCCGCTTCAAAATCTGAATCAAAATCAAACTCGTCAGACCCATACTCACTTGCGCCATCAGCCGAGGACAATCCCTCCAAAACACCATCGGCATTGCGAGAAAAACGAGATGACGTGGCTAAACTTTCTTTACGCGCGTGCTCTCTTCGCTCATTGATGTCAAAGTTTTCATCGAGTTGAGCGCCTGATACCACTGGGTGTCCATCCACATTATGTGTATGCCACTCTTCGGCCTCAGACGAGCTGAACTCGTTTATGTCTGACATGTGCTCACCTATCCCATCGATACGTGCACGAACGCGTAAAACTACTTGCTTCCCTCTTCAAACTCGCGTTTGAATGCCTCAAACATACCCTTGGTTTTCCCAATTTGCTTACCAAGGCTTTTTGCGGCGCGTTCTCCGGTAGAAGCACCGCTCTTTTTCAGATTATCACCAGCCTGTGCTTTTTGCACTACCTTTCGAGGAGCTGATGGCGCTGTTTTATCCTCAGCTGCTACGGAGCTGGCAGCCTTTCTCGGAGAAGCACCGTCAGATAACGAGCGACGAGCCTTACCAAGAGCGCGTCCGAGCTGATAGCTTCCCTTGTCTACCGCATCTGCCGTTTTGGCTGATGCCTTGCGCCCAAGGTTTTTGGCGCCTTCGGCTGCACGAGCACTTGTTTGGCCAGCCATTCCTGCCAGACCACCCGAGGGCTTGATTGAGCTTGCTTCGTCTGCAACCACCATGAACCCTGCATCGTATGCGCGTAACATGCTATGCGGAATGGCAATGTTGCCTATGAGCTTGTCTGCAACTCCGCCATCAATCACATGGAAAGCCTCAACTACTCCGTTGCTCTCAGAAAAACTCACGTCTACCACGCGCCCGAGAACCTTACCTGAGAGCGTTCGCACATCCATGCCTGACCAGATGATGCAATGGTCCCAGTCATCGATACCAAGACGTTCGCGAGCTTTGTCATCAAAGCTGTCGTCTCCCATAACGCATTCAATGCCTTTATCACCAGCAGACAGGGCATCAATGCCCGCAAAAAGGTCATCGCGGCGAATGACTCCCACTGCATCGGGACGACGCACCATCGCTCCCACAACCTGCTTTCCATTTGGAGCAAACACAACTGCGTCGAGCTTGCCAAGACGCTTTGGCTTTTGTCCTTCTCGTGCAAGGTATACCCGCTTGCCCTGTAGTTGGCTGAGCTTGAGCACGATGGCACGACCCCCTTTAAGAACGAAGCGGCCAGATGGCCGCCTCTTGTAACAAGTGCACTGCACTTACTGCTTATTACCACATGACAGCCGAGATAAACCCATGCGGCTGTGACTGGAGCCGCATGCTTATTCGGTGGCCTCAGCTGGTTTATGCTTCTGGTGCCTCAGCAGGCTCTTCTACAAGTTCAACGCCATCCTCAACAATCTCAACCTGCGTTGAGCTTTCTTTCTCAGCAGCCTCAGGTGCTTCAGCTTCCTCATCCTCGATAACAATAGAGGTGGGGGTGACGGTATCGGTCAGCGTACTGCGAAGCTGGTCCATACGCTCACGAGCAAGGTCTACCTTAGCACGAAGCTCATCGGTCTTGGCATCTACGGAAGGACGAATCTGCTCATAGGTACCAACAACTGCCTGCTGGCCCTGCTCATAAGCATCCACGGCGCTATCCCAAGCATCGCTTACAGCATCAGCAGCCATGGCGCGATTCTCCGCGCCAGAGTTGGGCGCCAACAGCACGCCTGCTACCAGACCAACAGCTGTTCCTGCAATGCCTCCCAAAATAAATGCCAGTGGACTCATTTTTTTCATCATGTCCTCCTCTAAGACACAAGATTAACCCCAATAGGTCCTTGCCGTTCTTTAGTATAGCCTGTCTGCCTTTATACCACGTACCACGTTTGCAAGCTTGCGAGCATAATAACAGAGCGCAACAATCAGATGTATCAGACCGGTGGCCTACACATCGCCTCGAAAACTATCATCCTCAAAGTCTGCTTCATCAGTATCAGTTTGATGCAAAAAACCATCCTCGTCATAGCGAACATCGCTTTGCTGCAGCACTGTGGGAGCTACGTTTGACGGCATCCTGAAATGTCCTGTATCCATATCGGGATCGGTTGGATAGTTTTGCGGCGGCACACTGTCGGCTCTTTCCGTTTGCTTTGACTTCTCTTGCCCTAAGCTTTCTGTGAGAGACACCAAACCAGACACTATCGCCTCAACATCGGGGATGGGGTCTCCACCTCCCGAGAACGCCCACTGCATAATCCATGCAGCACTTGAAAGGGCTCCCGCAACAAGAACATCATCCTCGCAAGCCAGCTCTATGTCATAGCTGCGCTCTTCCTCAGCTACCTCATAGGTCCGCCCTACTGCAATCTCTCCAGCAATACCTGTTTGTGCGAGCAGCTCAACAGTCACATGCTCAAGCAGGTGAGCAATCTCCGTTGCTCCCATGACATCACGGAAGGTCTCGCCGCCATCCCCCATGCAGGCATGCTCAACAATGTGCGGAAGCAGCCGATAAACCAGTGTTGTACCCTCAAGATCTTCATCCGTAAAGAGCGGTCCAGAATCTGCAACACGTATCCGTGCTGTGAGTTTTTTGGGATCTACCACAATGCGCTGAATGTCAATGAGCTGGGCCATATCCACCCCTTTCAAGAGACACTGCCTACTATGAATACAGATAACCTTGCCGTGATAACTCTCTTCACCAAGTATAAACGTAGTTTGAGCTTGCGTCTCTTAGATGTCGGGTGTTGTTGTGCAGCGATAGATGTTTTCTGTCTAAGGTGCTGCTCTGTCGCAATAGCTGCTGTCCTGTAGCTATTAGGCGCACCGCAATCATCACGAAGCGTCAGGCTCAGTGTATGCTGGGGCAGTCACACGCAAAACCGACAGACGCCGGCCTCTCCTTGATTGAACGCGGAATATATAGCCATCAACCTCAAATTCATCGCCATTACTTGGCAGAGAATCCGCAAGGTCAAGAACAAAGCCCGCCAGCGTTTCGTACTCATCACTATCCTCTATGGGCCAACCAAGCTCAATCGCGTCATCGATAGAGAATCGGCCATCTACCAGCCATTCACGCTCTCCCACCTTAGTGATGTACTTGTTGTCGGGATCAAATTCGTCTTCAATCTCACCAACAACCTCTTCAACGATATCTTCGAGCGTGATAACTCCTGCCGTGCCGCCATACTCATCAACCACAATAACCATTTGATCGTGGCTTGTTTGCATCTCAGACAGCAACGGAATAATGTCTTTGGTATCTGGGATAAATGATGCCTCTCGCTTGTAGCGAGATATCGGCTGGTCAGCCTCATTATTGTCCACAATGGGAGCAATGAGATCTTTTATGTGCGCAATGCCGGTAATACGATCGACGTCCTCGTGGTAGACCGGCAGTCGAGAAAAGCCTGTGCTTCTCATAATATCGAGGGTCTCACGCAGGGAGGTATTGTCATCAACCGCAGTCATGTCTACACGAGGAACCATAACCTCACGAGCAACGGTATCACCAAGAGCAATCACTTCATGAATCATTGACTTTTCTTGCTCGCTCAAGTCATCTGCGTCAGTGACCATGTATTTAATCTCGTCTTCTGAGACGTTTTGGCGCTCATCAGCAGACTTGATACCTAGGAGTCGGGCAAGCCCATTTGCACTGGCAGCTGTCAACCACACAAGCGGTTTGACAATCTTTGAGAATGCCTTGAGTGGTCCCGCAACTCTTTTTGAAACCTTCTCGGCATCTGCCATGGCAATGCGCTTGGGCAACAACTCCCCGACGACAATGGAGAAATATGACAAAACGAGTGTAATAAGCACCGGGGCTAAGGGGCGTGCAATGTTTTCTGCAAGGCCCATCGAGACAAACCATGAGCTCAACGGCTGAGAGAAATTAGTTGCTGCAAAGGCTGACGAGAAAAACCCGACAAGCGTTATTGCCACTTGGATGGTGGCAAGAAACTCTCCAGAATCTTCGGCAAGCTCTGCTGCAATCTGGGCCTTTTTGTCTCCCTGCTCGGCCTCATGTTCAAGAACAACCTGCTTGGCTGTTGAAAGAGCCATCTCTGACATGGAGAAATATCCATTAACAAGCGTGAGCAAAAACGTTACAAGCAGCGATAATGCTATGTCCATGCGCGAGTGCGCGACCTCCTCAAACGGATGGGCTATATCCCCCGGAACAACGACAGGTAATCGCTCTCAAGTTTAGCAGAGCTCAAACCCTGCAGGTAATTCAGGCGAGCAAAGCACGCTGTTGTTTATAAAACTTCACAATGCCACAGGAATCTTTCTTAGGTAAAGCTCGTGCCTTGACCTTGAGGGCGCCCTTTTTCGGGGGTTGTCATCATGCTATCTCTCAGCCTGCTCATCAGATGCGCGACGCTTGAGGACAAACGCAGCAACACCTACCAGAACAATCCCTCCGAGACCCAAGAGGAGCATGAGATTGAAATCTGTAACATCTCCTGTCTGAGCAACAGCAACCGTGCCATGGCGATGGTCAAGCACGCGCGGTCCTGGTCCCTGTGGCAAATCTACAGGAGCTGTTTGGTGACTCTCAGCTGGCACTACATATTCAGCAGGAGTTCTGTCTGTGTTGGCAAAACCGATATTTCCGGGGTTCACGTCATGTCCAAGACTGTTTGTAGCCCAACATTCAAGCGACATTTTTGAATCAATCGCATCTGCCGCCTTGGACACACGGATGGATACATCGTATTTGCTCTTGTCATATCCAATATTGGGCTTGTCACCTTCGAGCTCATACAACTCGAACTCGTAGATTCCTGGCTTTGCAAAGGCTATAGCATCAAAGTTGACATTGCCTTCTGAGTCGTTGCTAGCCTCGAAGCTCATGCCCTGTGCATTTACAGAAGTCCCCTCAAGACGCAGGGTAAAGGTTCCCGGTTCATGTGCATCTTTTGCATCAAGCATGGTTTTGAAGCTCAGGCTTGCAACGTTATCACTCAGCTGTACCTCAGAATGTGGCTCAAGGGCACTCTCAAAAAGCAGCTCATCTGCCGCGCTATGAACGGTTGCTATAAGCTCTGAACCAGCACCTCTTTTGACTTCAACATTTATCTCTGCTCTATGCGGATCATAAGCGATGCCTGTTCCATCACCGTAATTATCAAGCCACTGCTGCTCAACAAAGAAGTTATAGGTACCGGGTTCTGTAAAGTGCAACTCAGAGAAGGTAAAGCTGCCATCAGCATTATTACTTACTGTTTCGAGGGTTCTTCCCGTCCCATCAATAAGGTCAAATGAGAAGCGTCCTTCCTCTGGCGGAATGACAATACCCACCTCATCAAAGAGCACGTGTCCCATGATGACAACTTCTGAAATAGGCAGAGCCTCAAGCGTAATAAGGTTATCTTGAACGATGGCCACACTGCCTTGACCACTCATGCCGAGAAGCGAAACACTACCATCATCATTAACGCTGAAGTTCAAGGCACCTGTCATGCGCTGATAACCCTCTGCAGCAACTCGCTCCTCAATGCTGTAATTGCCAATAGGCAATTCCATTTCGTATGCTTGGTGAGCAGTTGTCCACGAGTCAATCAGCTCGTTATCTGCACCTTTGAGCTCAAGTCGCGACCCCGCAACGGCGTCTCCGTTTACGTCAACTCGCGAAAGAGCAACCCGCGGAGTCTCTGCGGTGACCAGCGTGAGTTGGGAACCCTGAGCGCTGAGGCGCGCTCCAACAACTGGAACAGAATCAACGGTAACTGTCGCATCTGGATTAAGCGTAAAGGCAACCTGAGACATGAGACGTCCGTGCCCCTGTGGAGCAGCAAGCTCACTCAGCTCATAGCGGCCCGGTTTCAGTGTTAATTCATGAGGCTTGGATAGCGACAGCCAACTATAGGATGCTCCCTCTCCGGTAATCCTCAAACTCGATCCCGCAAGCGCAGACCCACTCACGGATTGGCGAGCAATACTCACTGTGGGATTAGCCGTATAGGACAGCTCGATACGACCGCCCTTCGCAGAAACACGGGCATCGTCAGGCTCATTGTTCTCAAGAATAAGCTCACCAGCATCTGTCACAGTAAAGTCGACCGCTTTGCCAAGGCTTCGATACCCATCGGGAGGCGCTTGCTCAACAAGCGTGTAGTGACCCCCACTCAGCTCAAATGACTCAGGGTTTGAACCACTAATCCAGCTTTTTATGGTATTGCCCTCAGCATCCTTGAGTTCAAAGCGAGCACCGCTGAGTTCTTTTTGTTTGGACTCATTTGTTGAGGTCTCGGTGTTTGTGTTCTCTTGTGCATCTTTGCGCCTATCAAGTACAGATACCTCGACTATTTGCGGTCCAACATAGCTGTTTATAAAGGCATTCCCTGCAAAGTTCTCAATCTCTGCAACGAGGCGGTAGTTTGAGTCTTCACTTCTCACATGAACGTTAAAGCTATGCTCACTCATGTCATAACCAATGGCGCTATCAGAACCCGCTCGCTGCCTCATCGTATAGCTATAATCTCCCGCCTGACCAAATACGATTGGCGGGAACGTAATAGAACCTGTTTCATTATTTGTGGCTGTAGCAACTATGGTTCCTGCGCTATCAAAGAGCTCAAAGCTAAAGTTGCCCACCAAGGAATTGAGCAGCACTTCGGAACTGTTGGTATTGAGGCTTACCGTGCTGCTTAAATCGACTATAGCGCCAGGCAGAGGTATCTTTTTGTGAGTCACCGTTAGGGAGTCAGCGCCATCGTAGCTCACCTCTGCCGTAAGGGTGTTGGTGGCAATGTCTTTCTTGACCGTTACGAGGGCTGAGTGTGCCTGCGTATCATAGGCTATGCTGGAATCGCCCTTAGCTATTCCAGTTATGATGAGGCTGTACGTTCCTGGTGCGTCAAACTCAAAATCTCCAAAGTCAACAAAGCCGCTGTCGTCGTTTGTGGCTCGTACTTCTATATTGGCTCCTTCAAGCTGCAATTCATAATCATTTGCAGCTAGTGTTGCGCCTTCTCCCTCAAGTTCTACGTACGCTGTAATGGGCACGGCAACAGAATTAAATACAGCTTCTTGAGGTAAACGCACCACAATCTCATAGCCATCTTGAGCATTCCCTACGAGTTTTGCTTCTGCCGAACTGGGACCGTTAACCACGTTTGGACTTGAAAGCTTGTAGTTAACTCCTTCAAGTTTGGGCACGGTAAGCGTCACGAGCTGATCTGATGTCAGCTCACTCGTTTGTACAACGCTGCCACCTTTACCCAGAAGCTTGGCAGTAACCTTTGCACCCGCAGGCCAAGGCAATGTCTGACCGTTAACATCGACCCAGTGAGCTTTGAGCGGTATTGAGCTGAGCTCAGGGATAATCGTAACCACATTGCTGGAAAGCGTCTCAGAGCTCGTCTCGCCCAAGCCCTCAGCAAGGCTAATCTGATACTGAACACTATTGGCCACACCACTATGTGAAGCTGCAGTGTTGCCTGAAGCCAAGTTCAAACTTGAAACTACTTGGCCGTTGTTTGTTACCGTGGTGAGACCACCAAGTCCTTCGAGCGTACGGATTGTGTCTTTGATTTTTGCGTGGGCACTAAACTGCATATACTTACCACGCGCAGCCGACACATCATTGAGCTGAAGGGTGAGCTTTTGTCCCTGTACGCTAACGGATGCGTCTGGAACCTCGCCGGTTGCCACATTAGTGCTGCCAGCGCGGTGACTATTCCCCGTTCTCAGTTGCACGCCATCTGCGATAGTCTGGGCGTCATCTACAAACTCTAAGCAACTCGGAAGCACATCTTCAATCTCAACAGTTGATGCGTTTGCGGGCACAAATGCCACAATGTCATACCTAAAGCTTCTATCGAATTCAACGATATCAGCGTGAACATCTGCATTTACATACGCTTCAATTTGCGGACTCAGCGGCTCATTGCTCAACATAATGCAGTCATGACCCTCAAGATGAACCTTGTTGGCCGCATTGGATGCTTGGGTAAAGCTAATGGCTCCTGCATCATCAATAACAAACTCGAGCGTGCCATCGAGAGTCTCATAATCCTCAGGCGAGACAAGCTCTGTAAGCTGATACTGTCCGGCCTTCAGCCTGAGTTTCTTGGGCTGTTCTCCACTTGTCCATACCTCAACAAGATTGTCTGGCCCGCCTTTGAGTTCAAGGATTGCACCAGGAATCTCGCCACCTTCGTGGTCGACTTTAAAGATACATACGGGGAAATACTTCGCCGTGCTCTCGATGGTAAAGCCATCTGCCTCGTTGCCGTATACCACACTGTTGTAACCCGCAAGCGACGTCAGCTTTACCTGTGGTTGAGCACCAGAAACACGAGGCATCCCTTGGCTTATCTGCTTGGGGTTTTCATGTGTGAGTGTGAGTGTTTGGGTGCTGTCAGCATAGGTGAGCTCGGCCTGAACACTTGGCACTGCCTCTGGCCAGCCTTGCTCAAATACCTGCTCCACGCTAGTAGCCATAACGCTCGGTTTGATGGTGGCGATATTGCTCTCATGTACGTATGACTGGTTGTCTTCAAACTGCAAACTGTACTGTGCACGATTTGGTACGCCATCGTGAGTCTGAGTGGTAGCAAGTGTTCCGTTGGTTAAAACGTTTGCCCACACACCATCGATATCAGCGACAACACCCGTTGTGTTCTTTTCATTGATGTGTGCAGCAACGCTCTCATAGGCATCAGGCTTGATATGTGCCTCAAGTGTCAGCTTGAGCCAATGCCCCTGATAGGGTTGCGCATCTGCAAATACTAAAGAAACGCTCGAATCTTTGATGTCTGCAGCATCTGCATCTATTTCTGTTCCATCCCAAAGAACGCTATCAATGTGATTGTTCGTTTGTTTGCCCATGTCATAAATCTTGATGGCATCTTTGTCAAGGAGTTCTACGGCAAAGGGAAGTTGATCGGAAATAGTAAAGCTCTGTGTACCTTGGGGTACATACGCCATGATTTCGTATTCAAAGCTCTCATCAAAACAGGCGAATTCGTAGTTGCTGCCATAATTAACGTAGAGCTCGAGCTCAGGCGTCTCGGGTTTGTTAACCATAGAATGGATAACTTTGCCCGCCTTCGTGCGCTCGCTATCTGTCTCAAGAATGAAACCAGCACTTGACGACTCAACTACTTCATAGCGGGTATAGCAAAGCTTGGGCTGCTGGGCAAATTCAACGTAAGTCTCGCCCGGCGCGAGGCTTAGAGAATCAACCACTGTTGTGTTTGTTTTTGCAAGACCATTAGCATCTATGAGAGGCTTGCCTGCCTTATCGAGAACCGTTGTTATTCTCAGCAGGTCAACATCAACTGAGGAAAGCTGAGTAGGCCACTCTATTGGAGCCAATGTTCCCTCTTCTGTAAGGTTTGCCCATGAAACCTCGGCAGCAACCGTCACATCTTGAGGCATGAAGCTCACGTGGTTTGACGTGATGTTTTGGTATCCTGGCTTGGATTCTCCTTTGTTGTTAATCTCAATCGTATAGCTTGCCTGATTAACAACTCCTGCATGTGAGCTATAAATGCTCTCAACACAGCCGTTATCCTCAACATCTTGATAGTTGAGTTGATTGAGCTGGGTAATGTCATCGTTGAGCTGGACAGCGAAGCTCAGGCGAACAGCACGCTCGCGCAGACGCTGCATACCCATTACATTGCCAATGTTGCCAATGCGCACGGTAAGGTTTTGACCATCAATCGACACATCGGCCTTAACGGGCTCGCCTTTCACATCTATCGCACGATTACTGAAATCAGTAATTACGCTCGCGGCTTTATGATCAAGTCCGTCTATAGCAACTGCTGTCTTGGCAATATCCTCTTCACTCGACACAAAGTGAAGCTCTTGTGGCAGCGTATTGCTAATCTCTATCGCCGTTGCATCGCTCGGTACATACGCAAGCGCTTGATAACGAAAAACGCGGTCAAACTCTACGGTGTTTGCATGAACATCTTGATTGACGTAGAACTCAATCTCGGGAGTCTGAGGGGGCTTCTTTCTGTTGATAAGGGTAAGCCCGTCACTGATTGCTTCGAAGCCCTTTGGCTGTTTGTTCTCAACAACACAATAGAGCGCTTGATGTGAGAGCGCCTCATCTAGCTCTGCAACCCAACCATCGCGAGCCCGAACAGTAATAAGTTTGCGGGGATTGAGCTGCTCATCATTGTTCTTGAGCTCAAGAACCACCGCCTCCTGCGGAATGCTTGCCTCATCAAGTGGTTGACCATCAACATCCTGCCAAAGCACGCGAATCTCAGCTGCCTCAGACAGACTACTGTTCTGAGCCGTCGATGACTCATATTGTGAAGATGTGGCGTTATTGGAGCTCGCAAAGACGTAGTGGGGCCCCAAGATTTGGACAAGCGCAAACACCAGCATACCAACAAGAGCGAGCATGCCCATGCGCATTACATGCTTTTTGTTGTGTTCCCGCTGTCCTACCATACGTTCTTCTGTCAGCACCTTCCTACATAGTATCTCATTTAATACTACTTTCAGTTACTCGAGATACAGTTATCCAGAGTTAGTATTGATTATATCATTATTGGACTGTAAAAAGACTTTAATTTGGTTTCTCTTAAGCGTCTTCCCAATTCCTGCGCAAAAATAAAATATAGGTACTCACCGGTGAACTCGAGATAGCAAGAGATAGACGGCTGTGACACCGTCTCTCTTAAGTTTGTATTAGCGCTCAAT